>NZ_JBEXRO010000017.1:43747-164142 GCF_040613095.1 Streptomyces sp. NPDC006309
CCGGCCTTCCGGCTCCGGCCTTCCGGCTCCGGCCTTCCGGCTCCGGCCTTCCGGCTCCGGCCTTCCGGCTCCGGCCTTCCGGCTCCGGCCTTCCGGCTCCGGCCTTCCGGTCTCCCGGTCTCCCGGTCTCCCGGTCTCCCGGTCTCCCGGTCTCCCGGTCTCCCGGTCTCCCGGTCTCCCGGCCTCTCGGCCCCGGCCTCCCGGCCGAGTCGTATCCGAAGGAGCACACCCATGCCTCTGTCCCGACGGGGTTTCCTCGCCGCGGGTGTCGTGGCCGCCGCCGCGCCCCGTCTCACGTCCGCGTCCGCTCGGGCCGCCGTCGCCGCACCGCGCCCGTTCGGCCGGTACGGATCCCCGGCCCGCCGCCTCACCCCGGACACCCTGTACGTCGACCCGCACGGCCGGGGCGACTTCACCGCCGTCCAGGCCGCGGTGACCGCCGCCACGGGCAGCGGACGCACCCTGGTCATCGCGCCCGGCACCTACCGGGAGACGGTCGCCGTCGACGCCGGCCGCACGGAGATGACGTGGATCGGCGCCTCGGAGAACCCCCGTGACGTCGTCATCGTGTACGACAACGCGGCCGGCACCCCCAAGCCGGGCGGCGGCACCTACGGCACCTCCGGCTCCGCGACGACGACCGTCCAGGCCGACGGCTTCACCGCCCGCTGGATCACCTTCGCCAACGACTGGCTGCGCGCCGCCCACCCGGACATCACCGGCACCCAGGCCGTCGCCGCCAAGGTGCTGGGCGACCGCGGCGCCTTCCTGCACTGCCGCTTCCTCGGCCACCAGGACACCCTGTACGCCGACTCCGCCGCCCTCGGCGTCTTCGCCCGCCAGTACTACGCGCACTGCCACATCGAGGGCGACGTCGACTTCGTCTTCGGCCGGGCCACCGCCGTCTACGAGGACTGCCACTTCCGCACCCTGGACCGCACCGACCTCGCGGCAGCCCCGTACGGCTTCGTCCTCGCGCCCTCCACGGCCGCCGCCGACCCGCGCGGCTACCTGGTCCTCGGCGGGCGGATCACCAGCGAGGCCCCGGACGGCTCCTACAAGCTGGCCCGCCCCTGGGTGCCCAGCTCCGACCCGACCGCCCGCCCGATGCTCACCGTCCGCGAGACCTGGCTCGGCCCCGGCATCGACGCGGCCGCCCCCTACACCGACATGTCGGCCGCCCACCCCTGGCAGCGGCAGCGGTTCGCCGAGTACCGCAACCGCGGCCCGGGCGCGGTGATCACGGTCCCGGAGAACCGACCCCAGCTCACCTCGGAGCAGGCCGCGTCGGCGACCAGGGCGGCCTGGCTGGGGGACTGGACGCCCTGGCACAAGCGCTGAGCGGAACCCGCCGCACGGGGGCGGAGAGGGCGGGCGGACCGGGCGTAGGAAACACGCCAGGAATTCCCGCCCTTCTCCGCTGCCCCGTGACCGTCGCGCGTGATTCCTGCGCGCATCCGGGCAAGAATTCGAGGGATATCACCCTGGCGGGAAACGGGCGTCCCGTCGATTCCGCTTGTGAAGGCGGTGAAAAAGGCGGTGACGTCCGGCCGGGCGCCGTGAAATATTCGGGTCGATCACGGGGGATCCCCTGATCGGGAATATCGCGCACCCGCACCGCAGAGGGGAAATCCAGTGTCTCTCACACCCGTGCGTCCTGCCGTCATCGCGGCCTCCACCCTGTCCGCGCTGCTTCTGGCAACGGCCGGCGTGCATGCCGAAGAGCCTGCTCAGGCAGGTGACACGCCCGACATCTCCGTCACCTCGGTGATGCGGCACCTCGACGCGCTCCAGAAGATCTCCGACGCCCATCACGGCAACCGGGCCCACGGCACGGCCGGTTATCAGGCATCCGTGGAATACGTCCGGGGGAGACTGGATGCCGCCGGATATAAAACCTCCCTCCAGCAATTCGAGTTCGGCGGGAAGAAAAGCTGGAACCTGATCGCCGACTGGCCGCACGGCGGACGTTCCGGAAAGGTGCTCGTGGTCGGTGCGCACCTCGATTCGGTGGACACCGGCCCCGGAATCAACGACAACGGCTCCAGCGTCGGCGCCATTCTGGAGACCGCGCTGACGGTCTCCGCGAGGAAGGCCGCCCCCGCCCAGCACCTCCGGTTCGCCTTCTGGGGAACCGAGGAGGAGACCTACATCGGTTCCACGCACTACGTGAACAGCCTGCCGCCCGCCGAAGTGTCCAGGATCAGCGCCTACCTGAACTTCGACATGATCGGCTCACCCAACCCCGGGTACTTCGTCTACGACCAGAGCCCCGGGGTCGCCCGGCACTTCAAGGCCTTCTTCGACGCCAAGGGCATCCCCACCGAGCCCGCCACCGCGCTCAACGGCCGCAGCGACCACGAGCCGTTCCTCGCCAAGGGCGTCCCGGTGGGCGGCATCTTCACCGGGTCCGCCGAGATCAAGACCCCGGAGCAGGCTGCGAAGTGGGGCGGGACCGCCGGCCGGGCCATGGACGCCTGCTACCACCTGGCCTGCGACACCCCCGCCAACATCGACCGGCACGCCCTCGACGTCAACAGCGACGCCGTCGCGGCGATGGTGTGGAAGCTCGGCGTGCGCGGCTAGCCGGGCGGAGAGCAGCCCGCGGCGCCCGGTGGTTGGTCCGGCCCGGCCACCGGGCGCCCGCGCGGTCAGCGCGGCCGGCGTCCGCGGGGGCGCGCCGCCAGCCGGGCCAGCCGGTCGCGGTCCACCTTGCCGGTGGGACCGACCGGCAGGGCCGGCAGGACGAGCACGTGCTCCGGCAGCATGTAGCTCGGCAGGACGCCGGCGAGACGACGGCGGACGAACCCGCCGGACAGCTCCCGCCCCGCCGCCCCGGTGGCCACGGCCGCCACGATCTGCGGGCCGTCCTCACCGCGCAGCGTGGTGACCGCGCAGTCCACCACCCCCGGCACCCGCCGCAGCGCGGCCAGCACCTCGCCCAGCTCGATCCGGTAGCCGCGCACCTTGACCTGGTCGTCCCGGCGGCCCCGGAACTCCAGGTTGCCGTCGGCGCGCCACAGGGCCCGGTCACCGGTGGCGTACATCCGCTCGCCCGCCAGGCCGCCGACCGTGTCGGCCGTGAACTTCGCGGCCGTCAGCTCCGGTTCGCCCACGTACCCGTCGGCCACGGCCACGCCCGCGATGTAGAGGTCGCCCTCCACGCCGACCGGCAGCGGCTTGCGGTCCTCGTCCAGGACGTAGTAGCGGGCGTTCTGGATCGGCTTGCCGTACGGCACGCTGGTCCACTGCGGGTCGATCGCGCCCACGTCAAAGTGGTTGGACCAGATCGTCGCCTCCGTCGCGCCGCCCAGCGCCACGACACGTGCCCCGGGGAAGCGGTCCCGGACCCGGCCGGGGAGAGTCAGGGGTACCCAGTCGCCGCTGAGGAAGACCAGCCGCAGACGCGGCGGCGGGGCGTCCCCCGGGAGGTCATCGGCGAAGGACATCACCATGCTCAGCGCGGCCGGTGCCGAGTCCCAGAAGGTGACCGGCTCCCGCAGCATGATCTCCATGAGCCGCTCGCCGTCGGAGAGTTCGGCCGCCGGGACGACGCGCAGGCAGGCGCCCGCCGCCAGGACGCCGAGCAGGTCGTACACCGACAGGTCGAAGGTGAGCGCGGTCACCCACAGCAGGCAGTCGTCCGGCCCGACCGCGTACGTCTCGTTGACCCACTGGACGACGTTCACGGCGCTGCGGTGGCGCACCGAGACGCCCTTGGGCACCCCGGTGGAGCCCGAGGTGAAGATGACGTACGCGGTGTCGCCGGCGCCGGGCCCGGCCGGCAGCGGCAGGTCACGTGCGGCCGCCACGTCGCTCCACGTGCTGATCACCGGCGCGTACGGCTCCGCGGCCGCCGCCGGTGCCGGGCGCAGGACGACGTCGTAGCGGTCCCGCAGCACCGCCGGCCAGTCGCCGCCCTCGCGGCGGTGGATCTCCGCCCGCACCGGCACACCGAGCCGGGCGGTCAGCGCGCCGAACCAGTCGGCGGGCACCCGCAGATGACCCGGGTCCCCGCCCTCACCCGGTTCCTCCAGGTCGGCGAGGACCACCGCCCCGCCGGGTGCCAGCGCGCCCAGTGCGTCCCGCAGCACGGACCGCAGGTACTCGAACCCCGGGAAGAACTGGGCGACGCTGGCCAGCACCACCACATCGGCGCTCGCCGGGGGCACCACGTCACCGAGCCCGTCGGCGGCGGCCCGCACGAACCGGGCGCCCCCGCCGTACTCCCGGTCCGCCCGCTCGAGCGCCACGGACGACACGTCGACGCCCGTGTAGGCGGCGGCCCGGTCCCGCAGTGCGCAGGCGATCAGGCCGGCACCGCAGCCCACCTCGACCACCCGGGGCCGGTCCGCGACCGACAGCACCAGGTCACGCACCCGCGCGACGTACGTCCCGATCTGCGCGCCGGAGACGTCGTCGGCCGGGTTCCGGTTGAAGCCCGAGGCGCGGGCCTGGTCCTCGTCCTCGGCGACGGTGTCCCACAGCAGGCCCACCGCCTCCGTGTCCAGCGGGTCGGGGGCCGGGGCCCGCAGATCCGTGCAGACCAGCCGGAGCCCGGTGCCCGCGAGGTGTCCGGCCTCCTCCGCGCGGCGCGCCAGGGCGTGTCCGGTGACGATCCAGCCGATGCCGAGCCGGCGCACGGGCGCGGCGATCCGCGCGGCCGGCCAGCGCGCGTCCAGCGGCACGTAGGCGGCGCCGGTGCGCAGCACCCCGAGGACCGCCCGCACACTGTCGTACGAGTTCTCGTGCAGGATGCCGACGAAAGCGCCCGGGCCCGCGCCCCGGCCGCTCAGGAAACGGGCGAGCAGAGCGGAGTCGTCCCACAGCTGCCCGTACGTCCTGACCTCCCCCTCCCCGAGGCGGACGGCCGGGGCGTCCGGGTTCTCCCGTACGCGCCGCTCGATCAGGTCGACCAGGCTCGCCCGGTCCTCGAACGGCCGTGCCGTGTCGTTCCACGCGGCCGGCGGCAGCTCCCAGTCCTCTGCCATCTGCTCTGCCCTCCTTCGTTCAGGCCCGCTCGGGCGGCGGATCGTCAGATGACGCGGCCGTGCTCGGGGTTGTCGCGGTGGATGACCCGCTCCCGGATGCGCAGCTCACCGTCGACGCGCACCATGCGGTCCTCGACGCTGGAGGAGGAGAAGAAGCGCATCGCGTCCTCGGTGTCGGTCTGGGTCACCAGCGAGTAGTAGGTGACGCGCAGGCCGTCGTCCCCGGCCGGCTCGATCAGGAAGTGGTCGAACCAGTGCCGGGTGACCAGCCCCTCGTACATCGGGAGCATGCTCTTCATCTTGGCGCGCATCGCCTCGCGGCCCTCCACCTTCTCCCCGCGGTGCGGGTGGGCGACCGAGCCGTCCTCGGTGAAGGTGGCCGTGAACCGCTCGATGTCCAGGTCGTCCAGGACGCGCATCTGGCGGGCGTAGAAGTCCTTGACCTCGATGTAGAGGTCGGCGTTGACGGACATGGGTACTCCTTGCTGTGACTGGGTGCGGGAACGGGGGACCGTCAGAGCGACGGTGCTTCCTCCAGGACGAGGAAGGCGTTGGTGCCGCCCACGCCGGCCGACATCAGGCCGGCCGTGCGGGGACGGCCGTGCGCGGGCCAGGGACGGCCCTCGGGGAGGATGCCGAAGCGCGCGCCGCGCCCGGTGAACTCCTCGATCGGGTCCTCGGTGTTGGGGGTCGCGGGCAGGAACCCGCGGTCCATCGCGAGGCAGGTCTTGATCAGGGCCGCCATGCCGGCCGCGGTGTCGCAGTGGCCGACGGATGCCTTCACCGAGCCCACCGCCACCGGCTCGCCCTCGGTGCCGAGCCCCTCGATCAGGGCGGTCGCCTCGATCTGGTCGTTCAGCGGGATGCCGACCCCGTGCGTCTCGACGTAGTCGACGTCGGCCCCGGTCAGGCCCGCCGCCTCCAGGGCCCGGCGCACCGCGCGGACCTTGCCGTCGACACCGGGGATGACGAAACCGGGCTTGGCACGGCCGTCGTTGGTGACGGCGCTGCCCCGGATGACGGCGTACACCGGATCGCCGTCGCGCAGCGCGTCGTCGAGGCGGCGCAGCAGGACGGCCCCGGAACCGTCGCCGGGGACCACGCCGTTGTGCCGGCGGTCGAAGGGGCGCACGATGCCCTCGGTGGAGTAGATGCTGCGCGGGGTGCGCAGATAGGTGCCGTCGGCGTCCTCCTGGACGGCCACCGCCCCGGCCAGGGCGTAGTCACAGCTGTGCGCCCGCAGGCTCTGGCACGCCAGATGGACGGCGACGGCCGAGGTGGCGCACGCCGAGTCCAGCATCAGCGACTCGCCCCACAGGTCCCGGAGGTAGGAGAAGTAGGGCCCGGCGAACGTCGGGTCGACGTGCACCACGTCGTCGAAGGCGGCCCGCGGCACGTGCTTGGTGCGGGCGCAGCCGGCGTACACGGCGGTCCGGCCGGCGATCGCCGACAGTCGCACCCCGGCGTCCTCCGCCGCCTGCCACAGCGACTCCTGGAGGATGCCGTGCTGCGGGTCCAGGCCCTCGACGCCGACGAGCGCGCTGTCGTAGCGGTCCCGGTGCGGCGCCAGCCCCCAGGAGTGGACGCGCAGCCGGTCCCCGCCCAGGTCCTCCACGACCGGCACCGGCTCCCGCCGGAAGCAGTCGCGGCCCGCGACGAGGTTGTCCCAGAACGCCTCGACATCGGGCGCCTCGGCGAAGCGCCCGCCCACGCCGATGACGGCCACCGGGTCGGAGCGCTTGGAGAGTTCTGACATGCGAGCCTGCCTCAGTCGAAGGTGAGCGCGACCTTGACGACCCCGTCCCCGCGGTGGTGCGCCAGGTCGAAGGCGTCGGCGATGTTCTTGATGTCGAAGGTGTGGGTGATGTGGTCGTCGACGTGGATCGAGCCGCTCCCGATCAGGTCCAGGGCCGTGCGGAAGGAGGCGAGCCCCGGCTCCAGCTGGGCGCCGCCCACCGCGTGGATCAACTGCGCGTTGCGCACGAAGAGATGGGCGTACGGGATGCGCATGTCGTAGTCCTCGGGCATGCCGAAGAAGCCCAGCCGGCCCCGCTGCCCGACCATCCGCATCGCGTGCTCGCGCGCCCCGTCGGTGCCGGCCGCCTCGATCACCAGGTCGGCGCCCGCGCCGCCGGTCAGCTCCATGACGACCTCCTCGGCGCTCTGCCCGGGCACGTGCGCGGTGGCGTCCGCGCCGAGCGCGCGCGCCACCGCCAGCCGGCCCGGCTCCAGGTCGACCGCGACCACCCGCTCGAAGCCGCGGTGCTTGAGCATCTGGAGGAACAGCAGGCCGGCCGAGCCGACGCCGACGACGGCGGCCGTCCGGCCCTCGGGCACGGGCTCCGGCCAGAACCGCTTCAGCGCGAACACGACGGTGCCGAGCTGCTGCGCCATCAGATGGACGGTCGGCGAGCCGGTGTCCGTCAGCGGCAGCAGGAAGCGGTCGGCGATGGTCTGGTAGCGCGCGAACGACGCCATGTAGGCGTGGTTCGGCACGGTCAGCACGAGGTCGCCCGGCGTGAACCGCGCCGACCGGCTCTCCACGACCTGACCGACGCCCTCGTGCCCCGGATACCCCGCCGGACAGGGGTAAGGGTGGTCCCGCATGTCCCGGAAGAACGGGGACTCGGCGCGCACCCGGTGCACATCGCTGCCGCAGATGGCGGCCACGGTGTTGCGGACCAGCACCTCGTCCTCGGTCAGCTCCCGGAAGGCGACGTCCGCCACCTCCAGACGCCCGGGTTCGACGAGAACGGCGGCTTCGCCACGTACGTGCGGCATGCGGACCTTCCTTCGGGGATGTTCACGAGTGGGTGGCGCGGGCGGCGGGCGCCCAGGACAGGGGGTGGCCGGGCAGCCGCAGCCGGCGGGCCGGACCGTCCGGGGTCAGCCGCGCCCCGACGCCCTGGCACCACAGCGCCGCGAGGGCCCTGAGCAGGGCTTCGTCGTCCAGGTCCGCCGCCGGCAGCTCCAGGACGGCCACCTCGCCGAGCTGGTCGCGGGCGACCTGGAGCAGCTTGGCGGGTTCGGCCTCGGTGGCCAGGTGCGCCTGTCGCGGGACGGGCCCGTCGGGGGTGACCGGGCCGAGCGCGGTGCTCCACAGCACCCCGGGGCTGCCGGGCAGGGGTACGGTCCCGGACTCGCCGGCCGCGTACCGGCGGCCCTCCTCGGCCCCGAGGGCCCCGCTCACCACGGCCGCCGCGATCCGGCCCGCGCCGGCGCCGAGTACCGCCGCCGGGGTCACCCCCCACCGGGCGAACCGGCCGGCGAGGCGCACCTGCCGCGTGAGGGCGTCGGTGGTGCCGTCGCCGGCTTCGGTGAACGCGAACACCACGGCGGGGGCCGGTCCCGGGACGGGCGGTGCGGCCGGGTGGCCGGCACCGTCGCGCAGGGCCCGTACCGCCTGCTCCCGGCCGGCCGCCACCACGGCGAACCGGTGCGCGAACCGCTCCCGGCCCAGGTCCAGGGTGTGCGCGACGTCGGCCAGCGCCACCCGCGGCTCCGCCTCCAGGTACGCGGCCAGCCGCTCCCGGGCGGTGACGAGGGCCTGAGCGGTGACTGCGGACAGGGCGAGGACGTGGTGCCCGGCCCCGTCCGTCCCGGGCCGCCGTTCCGGTGCCGCGTACGCGGGAGGCGTGCGCGGCACGGGCTGCCGCGGTACGGCCGCCTCGGCGGGCGCGGTTGCCGGGGCGGTCGTGGGCCGGTGGGCGGCGGCGATCAGCCGGGCCTGGTCCTGGACGGTGACGTGCCGCAGCAGGTCGATGACCGGGACGTCGGCGCCGGTCGCCAGCCTCAGCTGTTCGCGCAGCCTCACCAGCAGCAGCGAATGGCCGCCCGCGTCGAAGAAGTTGCGGTCGGCACCGAAACCGTCGTGCCCCAGCACCGCCCGCCAGGCCGCCCGTACGCCGTCCAGGAGGGAGGCGGGGCCGGGAGCCGCGGCCGGGGTGGCCGGGGCCGGTGCGGCGGGGGCGGGCTTCAGGGCGTGTCCCCCTCGGCCCACGTCCGGCAGCCGGCGCCGGTCGATCTTGCCGGTCGGGGTGAGCGGCAGCTCGTCCACCAGCACCAGGTGGCTCGGAACGGCGAAGGCGGGCAGCCGCAGCCTGGCGTGCCGGGCGAGCCCGTCGGCGTCCGTGCCGGGCGCGGCGACCGCGTAGGCGACGATCTCCTTCTCGCCGCGCCCGTTGACGCGGGTGGTGACGAAGACCGACTCGACGGCCGGATGGGCGTCCAGCACGGCCTCCACCTCGCCGAGTTCGACGCGCTGACTGCGGATCTTGACCTGGTTGTCGTTGCGGCCGATGAACTCCAGCAGCCCCTCCGGTGTCCACCGCACCCGGTCACCGGTGCGGTACAGCCGGGTGGTGCCGTCGGTGACGAAGCGGCCGGCGGTCAGCTCCGGCGCGTTCAGGTAGCCGTCGGCCAGGCCCGCACCGCCCAGCAGGAGTTCACCGGGCACACCGCGCGGGACCGGCCGGATGCCGCCCTCCTGCACCACCCGCACCTCGGTGCCGGGCACCGGACGGCCGATGGGGACGGTGCGGGCGTCCGCCGCGACATCGGTGATCGCGAACCATGTCGAGGTGAAGGAGTTCTCGGTGGGGCCGTAGCTGTGCAGCAGCACCCCGGGCCGGCTCCAGCGCAGGGCGCGGCGCATGTGCCGCACGGAGATCAGCTCACCGCCGAAGTAGACGCGCCGCAACGACTGGAGCGTGTCCGGGGCGTCCTCGATGATCCGGTTCAGCAGCGGCGTCGTCACCAGCAGGGTCGTCACCCCCCGCGCGCGGACGACCGTACGCATCTCCCGCGGACTGAGCACCAGGTGCTTGTCGAGCACGACCAGTTCGGCGCCGTGCGTCAGCGCGCCCCAGATCTCGTAGCTGGCGCCGTCGAAGTTGAGCGGGCACAGCTGCGCGACCACGTCCGTCTCGTCCAGCGGGATGAAGTCGGGCCGCTGGAGGAGCCGGGCCAGCCCGCGGTGCGGCAGGACGACGCCCTTGGGCCGGCCGGTCGTACCGGAGGTGTAGAGCACGCACAGGGTCGCCGCGTCGTCGTACGCGATCCCGGGCGCGGCCGGGCCGCCCGTCCGCGCCGATAGCTCGTCCAGCCGTACGGCCGTGTCCCGGGGCACGTCGAGGGTGTGCCCGCAGTCCGGGTCGACGACGAGGACGGCCGGGCGGGCGTCGTCCACGATCAGCTGGAGCTGGGCCTCGGGATAGGCCGGGTCGAGCGGCAGGTAGGCGGCCCCGGCCAGGGCGCAGGCCAGCCAGAACACCGGGGTGTCGAGGCCGGGGGGGAGCAGCAGGGCCACGGTGTCGCCGGGCCCGACGCCCCGCTCGTGCAGCCGGCCGGCCAGTTCCCCGGCGCGGGCGCCGAGTTCGCCGTAGGTGAGGACGCGGTCGCCGTGGCGTACGGCGACCGCGTCCGGGCGGTCGGCCGCGTGCCGCAGGACCAGCGCGGGAATGCCGGGCCCCGGCGCGGTGACGGGCGCGCCGTGCGCGGCGACCCGGGACAGGCCCGGGTCGCACTCGGCGAGCAGGTCGCCGCAGGAGGTGTCCGGGGCGGCCACCGCGCGGGCCAGCAGCTCGCGCAGCTCCTCGGCGAACAGCTCGGCGGTGGCGCGGCGGTAGCGGGCGGTGTCGTAGTAGACGCACAGCCGGGTGCCGGCCGAGCCCTCCAGCACGTTGACCGAGAACTCGTACTTCGTCGTCTCGTCCGGATGGTCGAAACGGCGGACGGTGACCTCGCCGGCCTGCCACTCGTCCTCGTAGGCGGGCGTGTACATGAACGCCGTGCGCTCGGTGCCCGGGCCGTCCGACCGCTCGCTGCGGATCTCGCGCAGCCGCCGCACCGGCAGATGGGCGTGCTCCATCGCGTCGAGCATCCGCTCGCGCAGCCGGGCGGTCACGTCCGCGAAGCGGTCCCCGGGATCCAGCCGGTCGCGCAGCGGCAGGACCCGGCTGAACAGGTCGACGCGCTCGGCGTCGGCGTCCCGGCGGCCGGCGAACACCATGCCGAGGACACCCTCGGACTCGCCCGCCCACGCGTGCAGCAGCACCGACCAGGCCGCCAGGACCACCACGGCGGGGGAGCCGCGGCCGGCCGCGGCCAGGGCCTGGACGCCCGAGGCCACCGCGTCCGGCAGCCGCACCTCCACCCGGCCCGAGGGCCCGGGAAAGCCGTCCTCGGGCACCAGGTCGTGCGGCGGCGCGAGGGAGGCGGGGGCGTCGTCCAGGACGGTGGCCCAGTACTCCTCGGCCTCGGCCTCCGCGTCCGCGTCGGCATCCGTGCCGCTGCCGCTGCCGCTGCCGCTGCCGCTGCCGGTCCGGTCGCCGGTCGCCGGGTCGCTCCGTTCCCCGGTGTCCGGCGCGGGGCGCGGTGCGGGACCCGGCTCACCCGCCGCCCGGGACCGGTACGCCGCCACCAGGTCCTCGGCGAGGATCCGGCTGGACCAGCCGTCGGAGACGATGTGATGCATCGTGACGGCCAGCAGGGCGCCGCCGTCCCCGGTCAGCAGGGCGGCCCGCAGCAGGGGCGCCGTGCCGAGGTCGAAGGGCGCGCGGCCGGCGACGACCGCGCGGGCGAGGGCCTCGGCCCGGTCGTAGCGGCCGGGCAGCCGGTCGGTGACGAAGGCCAGGGGCGGCTCCGCCTCGGCTCCGCGCCACAGCTCGCCGCCCTCGGTGAAGAAGGAACCGCGCAGCGCCGGGTGCGCCCGCAGCACGTCACCCAGGGCGGCCCGCAGCGCGGGTACGTCGACGCCCGGGACGAACTCCAGGTCGACCGTGACGTTGTAGCGGTCGGAGTCCGGTTCGCGCTGGCAGGCGAGCCAGACGTCCAGCTGCTCGGAGGAGGCCGGTGTCCTCACTTGGGTACCGCCACGTGCTCGCCGGCCGCGTCCGCCCGCAGGGTGCGCACCAGGCCGGCGACCGTGCGGACGGAGCGGAAGTGGACCGGGGTGAACTCGGCGTCCGAGATCGTCACATCGAAGCGCTGCTCGCACTGGGCGCGCAGCTCCACGAAGCCGAGGGAGTCCAGCCCCAGGACGTCCTGGAGTCCGTCGTCGTCCCCGATGCGCTCCGCGGGCACGTCCAGGAAGAGGTCCTCGACGAGGATCTCCTTCAGCGTCGCTTCCAGGGTTTCGGCCTGCTTCTCGCCCGAACCGACGGTCATGACGTTTCTCCCTTGCTGTAGGTGGATCGGTGCGGCGCGGGGGCCTCGGCGTGCCGTTCCCGCTCCGCGGCCCGGCGCGCCAGCTCGGTGATCGCCGGCAGGGCCAGGTCGTGGTCCCGGGCGCGGCGCAGTACCGGCTCGGTGAGCGCGGCGAGTTCGGTCGGCCGGACACCGGCGGCCACGTCCCGGTGCAGGGAGGTGTCGGTCCGGCCGGGCAGGGTGCCGAGGGTGTGCAGCAGGTCCGGCTCGTCGACGGTGACGGCCTCGGCCGCCGCGACGGCACAGGCCTCGCGCGCCGCACCGCCCAGCAGCGCCGCCAGCTCGGGCTGCCGGCGGACGGCGCCCAGGGGGCCGTCCGCCGCGGTGGTGGCCAGGGCCAGCGGCAGCAGGAGCACCAGCTTGCGCCACAGGACGCCGGCCGGGTCCGGCTCGGTGGTGCAGCCGATGCCCGCGTCCGCGAGGGCCGCGGTGACGCCGCCGAAAACCGTCGGCGCGTCCGCGTCCGCCGCCAGGCTGACCTCGGCGAACAGGGAGTTCCACGTCACCCGGCCCGGCCCCGTCCGCTCCGCCTCGACGCGGATCGCGCCGACGATCTGGCGGGCGCCGAACCGCTCCCGCAGCAGGGCGGGGTGGTCGAGCCCGTTGAGCAACGGCACCACCGCGCCCGGCAGCGGGCCCGGACCGGTCCGGGACAGGGCGGCCTCGAGTGCCGGTGCCTTCACCGTCACCCACAGGACGTCGACCGGCTCGTCGAGCCGGCCCACCGCGCGGACCGGCACGGAATGGTCGCCGCGCAGTCTGCTGTGGACGTCGATCACGCCGGAGTAGCGGGCCCGGGTGGACTCCCGCATCACCAGCGTGACGTCGTGGCCGCCGCGGGCCAGGGCCGCCCCGAGGGCGAGCCCCACTCCGCCGGCGCCCAGAATCGCATGCCTCAACACGTTTCCCGGAGCGTCTCGTGAGAACGCCGGTGTCCCGCGCGGCCCGACCGCGCACGGCGGGCAGCCGAAAAGGACACCGGACGAAGGAAAGTAGAACGTGAAACGAAATGGCCGGCTACAGCCCTGAAAGGTCCGACGGCCGCGGGTCAGACGGCCGAACGCCCTTGATTTTCAACGGAGTTCGGAAGCGACTCCGTCGACGTGTGCACGCGGCCGATCGGCCGGTGCGTACTCCCCCGTAGCGGCGTACATGATTCCCCCTGTCACGCCGGATCCAGATCACCGTCGAACGCGGCGCTGAAATACTGCGTTCACAAACGACTCAGACTGTAAGGGCGTCAACTTTCGGCCGTCAACCAGCTTTTCGGCCAACGGATGGCCGGTGCGCGCACCCGCATGCGGGCTGATGACGCCAGGAGTCGATCATTTGGCCTGAGTCGGTACGACGGAGTGTGGCCGACAAACGACCCTTGACTGGCCCGATGACTGCTGCCTACGCTCCGACAACGGCAATCTGGCCACCACGGCGAGCATTCGGCTCGGGGACCGAACCGGTTCGATCCACCGGTTGTGCGTCTGTTTCCACGGGGGATCAAGAAGAGAAAGCGCATACAGTCACGGCCCTGCGCGCCGCCGTTCCACGGCTGCGCCGTATCCGGGGCGATGAACCGTGAGCCGCGATGACACGGGGGAATTCCTTTTGACCGACGACGGTGTGAGAACACGTCCGGAACCGCATTCCGCGGCACCTTCCGGCACATCCGCCTCCATGCCCGCACCGACGATGACCGACCAGGTCAGAGCCGCTTGGACCGACGTACTCGGGCATGACGACTTCGACGACGACACGCCTTTCCTCGAAGCGGGCGGCCATTCCCTGAAAGCCGCGCAGGTACTGATCCGGCTCCGCCGGCAACTCGGTGTACGCCTGCCCAACCGGCTGTTCTTCGACCATCCCACCGTGCGCGAACTGGCGGCTGCCGTGGAACGTATCGCCACCACGTCGCCCCTCGCGTGATCGGCCGGCACCGAGACCGGAAAGTCACCGGCACCGACCGCATTGTCGCCGGCCCCGACCGGAAAGTCGTCGGCCCCGGCCGGGATGCCATCGGCCCCGACTGAATCAGGAAGGCTCTTCTCGTGACCGCTCCCGTTTCCCGCGACGGCATCCAAGAGGAAAGCGATGGTGTTCTCCTCCCCGCGGACTGGCGGGGAGGCGCGAAGACCCCGCTCGACGCCGACACCGCGTTCAACGGATTCATCTCCACCAACGTCGTTTTCGCCCTGGCACAACTGGGCCTGTTCACCTGGTTCGACGACAACGGCCGGCTCGACATCCCGGAATACTGCCGGGCAGGACAGCTGGACGAAACCGTTCTGCGCCGACTGCTGTCCGCCGCGGAGACTTTCGGATATCTCGTCCTGACCGGCGACACGGTCGCACCCACCCCCGCCTGGGACGAACTCCGCCGGAAGATAGGGTTCTTCACCTGGGGGGTCGGCGGATACCACGACGTGTTCGCGAACGCCGCGTCCCTCGCGCGCGGAGAACGCGTCTTCGGCACCGACGTCCTGCGCGACGAGGGCATGGTGGCGCTCGGCTCGGCCCAGGCCGACCTGGCACTCATGCGGCACATCCTCGACGAGCAGATCGCGGCACTCGACTTCTCCGTCCTCGCCGACCTCGGCAGCGGCATCAGCGAGCGCGTCTCCCGCCTGGTGAAGTCCCGCCCCGGCGCCCGCGGACTGGGCCTGGACATCAGCGCGTCGGCCACACGGCTGGCCGCCGGCACCGTCGCACGCCACGGCCTGACCGACCGCGTCCAGCCGATCTGCGCCGACGTCCTCGACGTCCTCTTCCGGGGCCGCCGCATCGAGGGCGCCGACGAGGTCGACGTCGCCATGAGCTTCATGTTCCTGCACGACCTGCTGGTCGACCCCGGCACGCGCGGGGACGTCATCCCGGCCCTGCGCAAGGCGTTCCCGAACGCGCACACCTTCCTGCTCGGCGACACCACCGTCCGCCCGCGCGGCGAGGGCGACACCCTGCCGGTGTTCTCCAGCGGCTTCGAGCTGGCGCACGCCCTGATGGGCGTCCCGATCTACACGCGCGAGGAGTACGAGAACCTCTTCCGCGAAGGCGGCCTGCACCTGCGCCGGACCATCCCCTTCGGCGCCCCGCACACCTACCTCTTCGTTCTGGAGGCCCAGTGATGAGCGACCGACGTCCGGGCGAGGCCGAGATCATCGGGGACCTGCCCATCCCGCTCGCCGTGGCCGGCCACCACCAGCCCGCGCCCTTCTACCTCACCGCCGACATGTTCGGCGGCCTGCCCGTGCAGCTCGCCGGCGGGGAACTGACCGGGCTGATCGGCAAGCCAGTCGCCGCGCCGCACACCCACCCGGTGGACGAGCTGTACCTGCTGGTGTCCCCCAACAAGGGCGGTGCCCGCATCGAGGTCCAGCTCGACGGCGTACGGCACGAACTGCTCTCACCCGCCGTGATGCGCATCCCGGCCGGCAGCGAGCACTGCTTCCTGACCCTGGAGGCCGAGGTCGGCAGCTACTGCTTCGGTGTCCTGCTGGGTGACCATCGGTGACCCGGCCCCCCGCCGCCGACGGCAACGCGGCACCCGCCGGCCCCGGACAGCCGTTCAACACACGGGTCGCCGGGGCCGACGACCTGATCCGCCTGCACCTCAGCGAAAGCCCCTACGGCGCGGGCAAGGCGGCCCTGCGGGCGGCCGAGCGCGAGCTGGCCCGGGTGAACGTCTACCCGGACCCCGAGCGCCACGACCTGGTCCACGCCCTCGCCGCGCACTGGGACGTCACCCCGGACCACATCGCCGTCGCCAACGGCAGTGACGAACTCGTCCTGGCCACCGCCCTCACCCTCGGCGACCGCACCCGCCCCGGCCTCGTCACCGACGGCACGTTCCCCGGCTACCGCACCTGCCTGGACCTGACCGGACGCGGCTGCACCGCCGTACCGCCGGCCGGTACGGACGTCGACGTGGAGGCGTTCGCCGCGCGGCTGCCCGGGCACGGGATCGGCTATCTCTGCAACCCGCACAACCCCAGCGGCGCGTCCCACACCCGCGAGGAACTGACCGCGCTGGCCGACGCCGCCGCGCGCAGCGGGGTGCCGCTGGTGTTCGACGAGGCGTACATGGAGTTCGCCGGCCCCGACGCCCCGCAGACCCGCGACCTGCTGGACGGGGACGCGCCGCTGCTCGCGCTGCGCACCTTCTCCAAGGCCTACGGACTCGCCGCGCTGCGCGTCGGCTACGCCGTCGGCCGGCCCGCGCTGATCGCCGTACTGCGGCAGACGCTGCGCGCCCTGCCGTTCAGCGTGAACCGGCTCGCCCAGGCGGCGGCCGTCGGCGCCCTCGGCGAGCAGGACTTCCTGGCCGGGGTACGCCGGTCCACCGCCGAGCGGCGCCGCTGGTTCACCGCGGAACTGGACCGCCGCGGGCGCGCCCACCTGCCCTCCGTCACCAACTTCGTCGCGGTCGCCGCCCGGGACTGCGCGCTCGCGCAGGACCGGCTCGCCACCGACCACGGCATTCTCGTTCGCAATGCCGGCCTGTTCGGATTCCCCGGATACCTGCGCACGTCGCTCGGCACCCAGGAAGACCTCGTCCGGTTCCTCGACGCCCTCGACGACATCGAGAAAAACCCCTGAAATCCCTCTCGGATTACTCGGGGACGCCCGGCGAAAACGCTGAACGAGAACGACAAGGAGCAATTGCGTGTTCCGTCAAGACCCGTTGAACACCATCCTGGCGCTGGGCTCCGGTTTCACGCCCACCGCGGTGCGCGTGACCGCGACCCTGCGCCTGCCCGACCTGGTGGAGCAGGGGCACCGGACCGTGTCCGCCCTGGCCGCAGAGACCGGCACCGACGAGCAGTCCCTGGGCCGCGTCCTGCACTACGTCAGCCTGCTGGGCCTGTTCACGCGGACCGAGGCCCCGAAGGGCGGGGAGACGGCCTACGAGCTGACCGACGTCGGCCGGGTGCTGCTCGGCGACCACCCGAGCAACCTGCGCCGCTGGCTGGACTACGAGGATGCCGGCCGGGCGATGGAGGCCCGCTTCGAGCCGGCCATCGGGCTGCTCATGGAGGCCGTACGCACCGGCGCGCCGGTGTACGAGCAGGCGCACGGCCGGCCCTTCTGGGCGGACCTGGAGGCCCACCCGGACATCGAGAAGTCGTTCAACGCGGGCATCGCCCGCATCGCCGGCCGGCTCGTCCCCGAACTGGCCCGCATCTACGACTGGTCCACCGTCCGGCACGTGGTCGACGTCGGCGGCGGCAACGGCTCCCTGCTGCTGAAGCTGCTCACCGAGCACCCGGCGCTGCGGGGCACCCTGCTGGAGCTGGAGAGCGTGGTCGAGGAGGCCAGGGGGACGGTGTCCCCGGTGGCCGCCCGCTGCGAGCTGGTCGCGGGCAGCTTCTTCGACCCGATGCCGGCCGGCGGCGACGTCTACCTGATCGCCAACACCCTCCACAACTGGAGCGACCGCGACGCCGGCCGCATCCTCGGCCGCTGCGCCGAGGCCCTGGAACCCGGCGGCCGGGTCGTCGTCGTGGAGCGGCTGCTGGACAGCGGCAAGGACCCGGTGATGGCGAGCTACGCCGACCTGCTGATGCTGGTGCTGCTCGGCGGGCGCGAGCGCAGCCAGGACGACCTGCGCGCCCTCGGCGGCGCGGTGGGCCTCACCCTCACTCACGCGCGGAAGTTCGAGCTGCCCGGTCACTGGCTGATCGAGTTCACCAAGGGAGGGACACGGTGAAGCGCTCGCTGAACCCCGACGAGCCCAACGCGCTGCTGTCGTACGACTTCGACCGGGGCAGCAACTACGAGAGCGTCCTGCACCTCACCGAGGCCCTCGGCGCGCTGGTCCCGGAGAGCGAGACCGACCACCCCGACCAGCGCTTCTTCCAGGTGGCGCACCTCATCACCGAGTACGCCTGGGCGCAGATCCACTACGAGCTGCGCCGCGCCCTCACCCACCTGGACCACGACCGCCACGCGCAGGCGGTACGGCTGTTCGACCGGGCCACCGCGCTGAGCGAGATCACCGTGCAGGCGGTGCGGCTGATCACCGACCATCTGCCGCAGCACGGCCTGCTGATGATGCGCAACGCCCTGCCCGAGGACGCCACCGGACTGGACTCGCCCGGCTACCGCAACCTGCGGCGCGTGGCCCGGCCGGTGTGGAAGGCGTACGAGCAGGCGGTGGAACGCGCCGGGCTCTCCCTCCAGGACGTGATCGCCCAGCAGGACGACGGCTACAGCGGCCCCGGTTCGCCGCGGGCGCAGGCGCTGGCCCTGGTCCGCGAGGCGATGCTGCGGCTGGACGGCAGTGTCCTCGGCTGGAAGCAGCACCACCTGATCATGGTGTGGTCCCAGCTGGGCGGCCAGCCCGGTCTGCGCAAGGAGAGCGCCGAGACGGACGCGGCCGGGCTGCCGCAGAGCCTGGGCGGCCGGTCGCTGGCCACGCTGGAGGCCCGCTCCCAGCTGACGCTGTTCCCGGAGCTGTGGCGGGCGGCGGAGGAGGCCTACTGGCTGCTCGGCACCCGGCACGACACCGACGCCCCGGTGCGCGGCGGCGGCGGGAACGGCTGCCCGGTGCAGCACTGACCCGGCCGTACGGACGAGCGGGCCGCCGCCCCACCCGGGGCGGCGGCCCGCTCGCTGCCGTGGTTCCCCGGTCCGCCGGTCGCCCTTGCAGGGCGCTTCCGGGGCCGCCGGTGGTCCTTCCGGCGCGGCGCCCGGCCGGGCGGTGGCCCGCCCGTCGTCCCGGGTCCCGGGCCGCTGGTCCGCTCACCCGTGGGCGAGGTCCAGGAGGCGGGCCGTGATCTCCTCGAAGCGCTCGTGCGGGAAGAAGTGGCCGCCCCCGAAGCCCTCCACGCGGTGTCCGCCGCGCGTGTACTGCCGCCAGCCGGCCATCACCTCGGCAGGGGTGTCCGGGTCGCCGGTGCCGTACCAGCTGACGAGGTCGCTCTCCAGCGGCTCGGGCACGGGGTCGGGGCGGTGCGCGGCGACCAGCGCGAGGTCACCGCGGATGACCGGCACGAACTGGTGCCGCATCGGGGACCGGCGTACCTCCGGCGGGATCCGGCCGTGCTCGGCGAGCGCGTCCAGGAGGGCGTCGTCACCGCCCAGGGTGAGCAACGGGCCGTAGGGGGAGTCGCCGAGGAGATGCGGCGGGCGGGTCGCGGCGACGACGACGAACGCGGGGGCGGGCCGGCCGAGCGCGCGCAGGGCGCGGGCGGTCTCGTAGGCCAGCAGGCCGCCCATGCTGTGGCCGAACAACGCGTACCGGCCCGGCGGGTCGACGCGGTGGGCGAGGTCGGCGGCGGCCTCCCGCAGCGTCGCCGGCCGGGGCTCCCGGGAGCGCAGGCCCTTGCCCGCGGTCTCCAGCGGCAGCGCCCGCACCGCCGGCGGCAGCTCGCGCCGCCAGCGCACGAAGCTGCGGGCGGAGCCGCCGGCGTGCGGCACGCAGTACAGGGTGAGTGGCCGTGGCGCCGTCACTTGTGGTGCTCGCCGGCGCGCAGGTGCCGGACGCGGACCGTCAGCGGCAGTTCGCCGCGGGTCAGCAGGGACCGCAGGTGCCGCCGCAGTTCCGCCTCCGTGGGGGGTACGGCGGCGTCCACGTAGACGTCGAGTTCCACCGCCGCGGCGTCGTCGTCGCCCGCGATCCTGGTCGCCGCGCGGACCACGCCGGGCAGCGACTCGGCGGCCCGGCGCACGGTCGCGGTGGACACCTTCTCGCCGCGCACCACCGCGAAGTCCGACGAGCGGCCGTGGACGTACACGTACCCGTCGTCGTCCACGTGCCCCATGTCGCCGGTGGCCAGCAGGTGCGGCTCGATCAGGTCACCGCGCTTGGACGGCGCCGGTTCGCCGACCCGGCGCCGGTAGACGGTGTCGGAGCGCACCAGCAGCTCTTGCTCCCCGGTGCCGGAGGGGCGGGTGAGGACCTCGACGCCGGCCAGGGGCAGCCCGACCGAGCCGTGCCGGTGCGGTGGTTCGCGGTGCGCGGCGAGCGTGGACACGCGAGGTCCGGCCTCGGTGAGCCCGTAGGTCACGTACAGGCCCAGCTCCGGGTTTTGCTTGAGCAGCCGGGAGACGTACGACGGGTCGAGGGCCTGGCCGCCGACGGTGAGCGTGCGCAGCGGCGGGGGCAGTTCACCGCCCGCGGCGACGACGGACTTCACCAGGCTCGGGGTGAGGGAGGACAGGGTGACGCCCCGGGCGGTGACCGTCTCCAGGTGGTCGGCCACCGAGAACGGCGGTCCCGCCATGACCAGGCGGGAGCCGCTGACCAGCCCGCCGAGGACCTGGGCCACCAGCGCGAAGGAGTAGTAGACGGGCAGGCTGACCAGCGCGGTGTCGGCCGGCCGCTGGCCGATGGAACGGCTGTGGCGGCGGGCGTTGCGCAGCAGGGCGTCCATCCGGTGCAGACAGCCGGTGGCCATGCCGGAGGTGCCGGAACTCATCAGGACGACATGGCCCGGCCCGTGGTGCCGGTACGTCCAGTCGGTGAAGACGCCGATGTCGGCGCCGCCGGCGCGGGTGACGCCCGTGACGCCCTCGGTCCTGACCGCCGCCCGCACCAGCGCGCAGGCGCCCAGCTCGCGGGCCACCTCACGGACCCGGGTGGCCGGGGTCGAGGGGGACAGCAGTACGGGGGTGTGCCCGGCGAGGGAGACGGCGAAGAAGAACCGCAGGGCGCGCAGGCCGTTGGGCAGGGCGATGACGACGACCGCGCCGGGCGGGGCGGGCAGGGCGGCGAACCGGTCCACCAGCGCGGACAGTTCCGGCGGGTCCTGGGTCGGCGTCACCTCTTCGGTACGGGTGAGGAAGTCGGCGACCACGGTGGGGTCGAGGTGCTGTTCCGTCAGGTTCTGGGCGGTCATGTTCTCCGGGGCCTCCGCGTGGGCGCCGGCCCACTGACGACCAGGCAGTGCGCCCGGTGCTTGCCTTCGTCGGTCGTGGTGTGGGTGACGACCAGGACGTGTGCCGCGCCGGGCGGGTCGCCGAACAGCCAGTCGCCGCACAGGGCCCGGGCCGGCGCCACGGCCGCCGCGAGCGGCATGGGCAGCATCGACACCGGGCCGTGGAAGCCGAACGCCGAACAGACCGTGCCGGCCAGGGAGCCCGGCCCGGCGCCGGCGAACCGCATGGGGGAGAGCCGGCCGCGCGGGACGGCGTCGGCGAGCGCGCGCAGGGTGTGCCGCGTGGCGTACTCGCTCACCGCGATCAGGCCCACCTCGGCGGGCCGGTCCGGCGCGGCGTCCCCGCACTCCGCCAGGGCGGCCGCCACCGCCTCGGCCAGCAGCCAGGCCACGGGGTCGGCGTAGACCCCGGCGATCCGGCGCCGGACCGTACCCGGGTCGTCGGCCTCGACGCCGGCCGCGCCGGTGACCACGGCGCCCTCGGGGCACCACTGGGTGTGTTTCACGCGGTGCTCCCTTCCGGGGCCGACAGGACGAGGCAGGTGTTGAAACCGCCGAAGCCCAGGGTGAGGCTGATGCCCAGGGAGCCGGTGACCTCGCGGCCGGCACCGGCCGCCAGCGGCACGGTCAGCTCCGGCATGACGGCCCGGGTGTTCAGGACCGGGGGCACGCTGCCGTGGCGCAGCGCGAGGAGCAGGGCGATGGCCTCCAGGGCGCCGGTGGCGCCGAGGGTGTGGCCGAGGGCGGGCTTGGTGGCGAAGACGACCGGGTGCGGGGCGGTGCCGAAGACGGTGCGGTAACAGGCCGCCTCCGCCGTGTCGTTGGCGCGGGTCCCGGTGCCGTGGGCGTTGATCACGGCGATGTCGCCGGGGCGGGCCCCGGCCCGGGCCAGTGCGTGCCGGACGGCGAGGACCGCTCCGGCTCCGGTCTCGTCGGGTGCGGTCGGCCCGGTGCCGTCGTTGGAGGCGCCCCAGCCGGCCAGTTCGCCCAGGACGCGGGCGCCGCGGGCCGCGGCGGCGGCCGGGGTCTCCAGCAGCAGGAAGCCGGCGCCCTCGCCGAAGAGCGTGCCGTCGCGGCCGGTGTCGAAGGGGCGGACGGTGCCGGAGGCGGAGAGGGTGCCGAGCGCCCGGTGGCCGAGGAGCTTGCCCGCGGTCAGCAGGTCGATGCCGCCGCACAGGCAGCGTTCGGCCTCGCCGCGGGTGAGCAGGGCGGCCCCGGTCAGCACCGCGTCGGCGCCGGAGGAGCAGGCGGTGCTCACCGACACGGACCGGGCCACGCCGAGCTGCCGGGCGACGGCGGCGGTCAGGGCGTGCGGCGGGGTCTCGGCGGCGTCGTCCAGGTGGGGGCCGAGGCTGCTGCCGAGGACGAGGGTGTCGACGTCCCCGGCCGGGCACCCGGCGTCGCGCAGGGCGGCGGACGCGGTGGTCACGGCGAGCCGGACCTGACGCCGGGACGGGGCGCCGTCCTCAGCGCCGTCCGTCAGCAGGGCGGCGGCGGGCGCGGGCAGCGGGCCGTCGCCCGGGAGGGGCCGTATCCCGGCGCGGCCGTCCCTCAGACGCTGCCAGACCTCGTCGAGGCCGTCACCGAGCGCCGTCGTCCAGCCCATTCCGGTGATGCGTACGGCCCGGTCGTGGTCGGTGACGCGGAAACCCCCCAATTAATCCCCCAAGTGCAGTGAGAAAAGCGCCGGTCCGAGCACGGTATGACCACGATCTGCCGATCGGGATTTTATTTGCAATACGAAATCATATGTTAAACGACGGGGTTATGGGGTGGCAAGGGAGGAGAGCTGCGAGAGCTTGACGGCCCGTCAGGCGGCCGTGCTGCGCGTATCGATCGGGTAAAAATGCTCGCCGTCCGCGTGTGATGCGCGTAGACAGTGCGTGACCTGGTACATCACTCTTATCCACCGGATCCGGAGAATTCATGAGGAAGTCCCTCAAGGCGGCTGCCGCCGGCGCCGCCTGTGTCGTCGCCGGCGCGGCCCTCTACGGCGCGGGCGCGGCCACCGCCGGCCAGTCGACGGCGAACTCCACCCACGAGCCCTACAACATAGGCCTCTTGGTGAAGGACATCGACACGTACTACGGCACCACCGCGGACAGTCACGGCGTCTACCAGGCGTCCCCCGACAGCCCGTACGCCAAGGACCTGGCGCGCATCGACGCCGACGCCAGGACCGCCATCGACAAGGCCGCCCGCAAGGCGCACCACCGGGGCGAGAAGCCGGCCGTCGTCTTCGACATCGACGACACGCTGCTGCTCAGCCTCGACTACGAGAAGCGCTACAACTACACGTACAACGGCACCACCTGGGCCGACTACGTGAACCGCGCCGACCGCCCGGCCGTCTTCGGCAGCCCTGAGCTGGTGCGCTACGCCGCGTCCCGGGGCGTCGAGGTGTTCTACAACTCCGGTCTCAGCGAGGCCCAGCGCACCGCGGCCGTGGCGAACCTGAGGAAGGTCGGCGCCGATGTGAACCTCGACGCCGACCACATGTTCCTCAAGGACAAGGCCGCTCCGCCGGCCTATCTGAAGGACTGCGCCACCCCGGGCACCTGGACCTGCACGACCGTCCAGTACAAGGCGGGCACCCGCAGGCACATCGAGAAGGACCTCGGGTACGACATCATCGCCGACTTCGGCGACCAGTACTCGGACCTGGACGGCGGTTACACGGACCGCACGTACAAGCTGCCGAACCCGACGTACTTCGTCTCCTGAGGGTCCGTCCCCCGTCCGCTCAGCCGTACGTCCTGAGCAGGCGCTCGTACTCGGCTCCCGTCACCGGCAGCACCGTGCCGTGGCGGGGGCTGGCGGGCAGCTCGTACCCGGTGGACGGGGTCCACTTCCCCGAGGCCAGGTCGGTGGTCTCGAAGGGCACATAGCCGCGCAGGCCGTACTCGTCGACGAACAGGTACCACTTCTTCCCCGTGTTGGACCGGAACACGGTCGGTCCCTCGCCGCGCTCCACCGACCCGCTGCCGATGCAGTCGGCGACGAGGCGGTACGACGTGCTGGTCAGGTCGCGCGACTTCTCGCCGGTGATGAACTTCGAGCAGGGCGAGCCGGAGGACGGGTCGCGCTCGTCCTTGGTGAAGCGGTAGTACGTGCCCCGGTCCTTGATGACGGTCGAGTCGATCACCGAGTAGCCGGGGTCGTCCCAGATCCGGGGCGCGCTGAAGGCGCGGAAGTCCCGGGTGGTCGCGTACAGCATGCGGTTGTACGTCGACCCGGTGTGGCCGGGGTCGTCGTCCGCGTACAGCTTCGACGCCCAGAAGACGACGTACTCGTGCAGCCGGTCGTCCCAGTAGGCCTCCGGCGCCCAGGTGTTGCCCGCGTTCTCGGGCGCGACCCTCGCGAGCCGGCCGTCCGTCCAGTGCACCAGGTCGGTGGACTCCCAGATCATGACGGACCTGCTGCCGTGCCGCTGCACCTCGTCCCAGCTGCCGCTGCTGTTCTGATACATCCGCAGGTCGGTGGCGATGAGATAGAACCGGTCGCCCTCGGGGGAGCGGATGACGAACGGGTCGCGCAGGCCCTTCTCGCCGACGGCCGACGTCAGCACCGGCTTCCCGCCGTTCAGCTCCCGCCAGTGCAGCGGGTCGTCGCCCCGGCTGAGGGCGTAGCGGATCTGTTCGCCGTCGGCCGTGCCCTCGCCGGTGAAGTAGACGAAGAGATAGCCGGAGTACCGGGCGTGCGCGGTGTGCGCCACGCCGGGCGGGGCTGCCGCCAGGGTGAGCAGGAGGGCGAGCAGCGGGACCAGCAGTGTTCTGAGACGCATGACAGTCCTGTGGGAGCGTGGGGGATTCTGTTCGGTGCTGTGCGCTCCCGGAGTGTCGTCGGCGGGGAAACGCGGCGTCAACCGGTGTGCGGCCCCCCAGGGTGGCCGAAAGTTTCGATTCCGGCCGCCCGGCTCAGGAGCCGCCGCCCCCGGCGCCGTGCGGGGCGAAGTCGCCGGCCACGGACCGGTCGTGGCCGTCCGCCGTGCCCGTCATGGTGTACGAGTCGTCCTTCGCGTCCCGGCCGCCGCGCGCGTGGTCGTACTGCCCCGCGAACACCCACCGGCCCGCCGGCACCGTACGGCCCTCCTTCAGGGTCCAGGTGTAGACGAGGAAGCCGTTCCGTTCCTCGACGCTCTGGCTGAAGTCCGCCTCGGGGAGGGAGCGCCAGGCACCCGCCGAGGCCACCCCGCCGGTCTGGGCGATCCTCAGCCGGACGGTGAGCGCGGTGAGCGGCTCCGTCGTCTTCAGGGTCACATTGCTCTGGGCCCAGAAGTCGTTGCTGTGCGGGTCCACGGAACCGTCCGACCACAGCGGGCCGTCCTGCTCGGCGCGCGCCGCCGGCGGCCGGGCCGGCGCGGTGGCACCCGGAGTGCGGGAAGCGGACGGTGCCGGCGTGCGGGACGGCCCGGTGCCGTGCCCGCCGGGCGTCGGCCGCGCCGGGGCGGCCGGGGACCGTGCGGGCGCCGGCGTCGAGGACGGTGACGCGGCCGCGGTCCGCCGCGCCGGCGGTTCGTCCTTCACCGCGGACGCCACCGCGTACCCGCCGACCGCGAGCGCCCCGGCCACCGCCGCGGTGGCGGTGGCCACCCGGAACCAGCCGGACACCGGGGGCCGTCCGGCCCGGTGGCCGGACCGGGACGGCGCGGCCATGCCCCGCTCCACGCGCGCCAGGATGCGCGCGCGGTCGGGTTCGTGGGCGCCGGCCGCCGCGTGCAGCCGGGCGCGCAGCTCGTCGTGCACGTCCTGCTGCCTCATCGGTCCCTTCCTCCGCTCTCGCCGCCCCGGGCCGCCATCGCCGCCTGCACCCGCCGCGGATCGTGCCGCGGGCCGAGCAGCCGCTGGAGTTCGGCCATGCCCTTGGACGTCTGGCTCTTCACCGTACCCACCGAGACCCCGAGCGCCAGCGCGGTGTCCTTCTCCGACAGGTCGAAGGCGTGCCGCAGCACCACGCACGCCCGCTTCCGGAACGGCAGCCTGCGCAGCGCCTCCTGCACGTCCACCACACCGGCGACGTCCGGGCCGTCGGTCCGCTCCTCGCCCCGCGACCAGAAGAGCGCGATCCGCCGCCGTTCACGCACCGCGCTGCGGATCCGGCTGCGGGCCAGGTTGGCGACCACACCCCGGGCGTACGCGGCCGGATGGTCGGCCGCGCGCACCCGGTCCCAGCGGTGCCACAGCGCCAGCAGCGCGTCCGCCGCGAGGTCGTCGGCCGCGTCCGCCTCACCGGTCAACAGGTGGGCGAGCCGGGCGAGTTCGGCGTAGTGCCGTTCGAAGAAGGCATGGAACTCCACGGAGGCGGCGTCGTCCACGACTGTGCCCACGGGTGACCTCTTCTCGGTGCGGCGTCGTGAGTGTCATGTGAATGACATGCGAGGGTCCGGAGGAGCCCCCGGACGGAGATCCGGAAGCGTAGCAGTGATCGTTTCGTGTCTTTGTGCGGGGGGCCGGACACCGTGTGGCAGGCCGAACCCGACTGTGGCACACCACGGCCCCCCGCACGAGAGGGCGAACGCACCGGGCGGACCGCCTACTTCAGCGCCGCCCGCATCATCGCCCTGGCGACCGGCGCCGCCAGGCCGTTGCCGCTGACCTCCGAGCGCGCCGCGTCCGACTGCTCGACCATCACCGCGACCGCGACCTGCTTGCCGCCGCTGTCGGACCTGCCGTACGAGGTGAACCAGGCGTACGGCGTCTTGCTGTTGTGCTCGCCGTGCTGGGCGGTACCGGTCTTGCCGCCGACGGTCACCCCGTCGATCAGCGCGTTCGTGCCGGTGCCGTCCTTCACCACCGTCTCCATCGCCGACCGGAGCTGCTCGGCGGTGGCGGAGCTGAGGACCTGCTCGGTGCCGGCGGCGTCGTCGTAGTTCTTCACCACATCACCGCCGCTGTCGGTGGTCCGCGACACCATGTGCGGCGAGACCAGCTTGCCGCCGTTGGCGATGGTCGCGGACACCATGGCCATCTGGAGAGGGGTGGCCGTGACGTCGAACTGGCCGATGCCGGACAGCGCCGTCTGCGCCTTGTCCATGCCGGCGGGGTAGACGCTGGCGTAGGCCCGCACCGGCACGTCCTGCTGGTCGTCGTCGAAGCCGAACCTCTCGGCCATGGCCCGCACCTTGTCCTGCCCGAGCTGGACGGCCATGTGACCGAAGACGTTGTTGCAGGAGTACTGGAGGGCGACCCGGATCGAGGCGTTCCGGCAGGGAGCCGACCTGTTCTCGTTCGCCAGCACCTGCACCGTGCCCGGCAGCGTGTAGGGGTCGGGGCTGTCGGTGTGCTCGTCCACGTTCCGGTACAGCCCGTCCTCCAGCGCGGCGGCCGCCACGACCAGCTTGAACGTCGAGCCCGGCGGCAGCGGCTGGCGCAGCGCGCGGTTGGTGAGCGGCTTCTCCTTGTCCGCCGTGAGCCGCTTCCAGGCGGCGCCGGCGGTGTTGGCGTCGGTGAGGGCGGAGGGGTCGTACGACGGCGTCGAGACCACGGCGAGGATCCTGCCGGTCCGCGGGTCGAGCGCGACGGCCGCGCCCTTGTTGTCGCCGAGCGCGCGGTAGGCGGCCTTCTGCACGGCCGGGTCGATCGTCGTGATGACGTCGCCCGGCTCGGCGCGCTCCCCGGTGACCGTGTCCAGCACGGTCTTCAGCCGGGTGTCCGTGCCGTTGAGCAGGTCGTGGTAGATGCCCTCCAGCTGGGTGGGGGCGTAGGCCTGCGAGGCGTAGCCCGTCACCGCCGCGTAGAGCCTGCCGTCCGTGTACGTCCGTTTGTACGCGAGGTCGCTCCCCTTCGTCCGGGCCGAACCGGTGATCGCGTTCCCGGCCACGATGATGTTCCCCAGGGGCCGCGAGTACGTCTCGATCGCGTTCCGCCGGTTGTCGTTGTCGTCCGCGAGGGCCTTGCCGTCGTAGAACTGCACCCAGGTCGCCCTGACCAGCAGAGCGAGCACGAGCAGCAGCGCGAAGACGGACGCCCGCCTGATCGTCTTGTTCATCCCGCCCGGAAGACGAGCGGGGCGGGGCAGTCGTTCCCGTACGCCCCCTTTTCTCATGCCCCGTTCATCCCCGCGCGTCCTCGCGCGGCCCTCCGCCGGAGCCCTCGCCCAGCTCTCGCTCAGCTCTCCAGAATGAGGACGATCTCCTCGATCTCCCGGCCCCGCGCGTTCGCGAACCCCCGGGCCCGGGCCGTCTCCCGGAAGCCGCACTTCGCCAGCACCCGCAGCGAGCCGGCGTTGTCGGCCGCGGCCCGCGCGTACAACGGCCGTTCGGGAACCTCGGCGAGCAGCGCCCGCAGGGCCGCCGTCGCCAGGCCCCGGCCCCAGTCGGCGCGGTCGATCCAGTACGTCACCTCGCGCGCGCCCGGCTCGCCGTAGACGACCGCGCTGCCGGCCACCCGCCCGTCGGTGAGCACCGTGCGGGACACGGCGTCGGACGCCCGGAGCCGCTGCCACCAGGCGTCGAAGGCGGCCCGGTCGCCCCGGTTCTCGAGGCCGAAGGCGGCCATCCTGAGGGACTCGGGGTCGGTCATCTGCCGGAAGAACACCGGCAGGTCGTCGTCCTCGACAGCGCGCAGCACGATCTTCATGGGGCCCGAGCCTACGGCCCCGCGGGCGGGCGGGGCCGGCGGACGCGGCGCGGGCCCGCGGTTCCCGGCGCCGGGGCTCAGAGCCTGCGGGTCGCCAGCGTCAGCCGGTCCCGCGCGTCGAACAGCGCGTCCTTGATCAGCTGTTCGTGGGCGGGCGTCAGCCGGGCCACCGGCACCGAGCAGCTGATGGCGTCCCGCGCCGGGGTGCGGTACGGGACCGCCACGCCGAAGCAGCGCAGGCCCAGCGTGTTCTCCTCGCGGTCGACCGCGAAGCCCTGCTCCCGGACCTGGTGCAGTTCCTCGATGAGCTGCTCCCGGTCGGTGATGGTGTGTTCGGTGAGCGCGGGCAGCGTTTGCGGCAGCAGCGCGCGGACCTGCTCGTCGGTGCAGGTGGCGAGGATGGCCTTGCCCAGGGAGGTGGAGTGGGCGGGCAGCCGGCGGCCGACGCGGGTGAAGGGGCGCAGGTAGTGCTGGGACTGGCGGGTGGCGAGGTAGACGACGTTGGTGCCGTCGAGCCGGGCCAGGTGGATGGTCTCCGTGGTGTCGTCGGAGAGCCGGTCCAGCGTGGGGCGGGCGGCGGCCACCACCTCGTCGCCGTCGATGTACGACGTGCCGACCAGCAGCGCGCGCACCCCGATGCCGTACCGCGTGCCCGTCGCGTCGGTCTCCACCCAGCCCAGCTCCACGAGCGTGCGCAGCAGCATGTACAGGCTGGACTTGGGGTACCCCACCGCCTCCTGGACGGCCGCGAGGGAGTGCATGCCGGGCTTGCCGGCGAAGTACTGCAGCAGTTCGACCGTCCGTACCGCGGACTTGACCTGCGCCCCGCCTGTCTCGCCAGCCGACATCGCGCTTGACCCCTTCAATCGCCGGGAAATAGTCTCCGAGCAGCGTATTCATCATCAGAGACAGCGTTCAGTATATCGAACGCGGCTGATGGTTGACCCCCGTAATGCGGCCATAACTGGAGGGACCCGCGGTGGCAGCAGCACCAGTCTGGAGTGTCGACCCGCGCACCGGGAAGCAGCGTGAACAGGTCGCGGTGGAGGCGACGGCCCAGGAGGTGGACGCGGCGGTCCGGGCGGCAGGCGCCGCGCGCGGCGCCCTCGCCGACCGCGTCGTCCGCGCCGCCTTCCTGCGCTCGGCCGCCGAGGGCCTGGAGGCGGCCCGGGACGCCCTGGTGGAGACCGCCGACGCCGAGACCGCGCTCGGTCCGGCCCGGCTCACCGGCGAACTCGCCCGCACCGCCTACCAGCTGCGGGCCTTCGCCGACATCGTCGACGAGGGCGCCTTCCTCGACGTCATCATCAACCACCCCGACGACACCGCGACCCCGCCCGTCCCGGACCTGCGGCGCTACAAGGTCCCGCTCGGCGTCGTCGCCGTCTACTCCGCGTCCAACTTCCCCTTCGCCTTCTCCGTCGCCGGCGGGGACACCGCGAGCGCGCTGGCCGCGGGCTGCCCGGTCGTCGTCAAGGCGCACCCCGACCACCCGGCCCTGTCCGAACTGGTCGCCGGGGTGCTGCGCCGGGCCGCCGCCGGGCACGGCATCCCCGAGGGCGTCGTCGGCCTCGTGCACGGCTTCGAGGCGGGCATCGAGCTGATCCGGCACCCGCTGGTCGCCGCGGCCGGCTTCACCGGTTCGGTACGGGGCGGCCGGGCCCTCTTCGACGCCGCCGCCGCGCGTCCCGTGCCCATCCCCTTCCACGGCGAACTCGGCTCGCTCAACCCGGTCCTGGTCACCGAGGCCGCCGCGGCCGAGCGGGCCGAGGAGATCGGCGGCGGGCTCGCCGGGTCGATGACCCTCGGCACCGGCCAGTTCTGCGTCAAGCCCGGCCTGGTGCTGGTGCCGTCCGGCACGGGCGGTGACCGGCTGGTGAAGTCCCTGGCCGACGCCGTCGGCGACAGCGAGCCCGGGGTGCTGCTCGACCACCGCATGCGGGACAACTTCGTCGCCGGGGTGCGCGAACGGGCCGGCCTGGAGGGCGTGGAGTCCCCGGTGACGCCGGGCCCGGGCGGCGAGCACACGGTCAGTCCCGGGTTCCTCACCGTGCCGGCGAGCCGGCTCACCGAGGAGGGGGCGTACGACCTGCTGCTGGAGGAGTGCTTCGGTCCGGTCACCGTGGTGGTCCGGTACGAGGACGACGGCGAGGCGACGGCGGTGCTGTCGCGGCTGCCGGGCAACCTGACGGCGACCGTACAGGTGTCCTCCGAGGAGGCCGCCGGCCACGGCCGGGGGCCGGAACTGCTCGCCGAACTGACCCCGCTGGCCGGGCGGGTGCTGGTCAACGGGTGGCCGACGGGCGTGGCCGTGGCACCGGCCCAGCACCATGGCGGCCCCTACCCGGCGACCACCTCCACCTCCACCTCGGTGGGGGGCACGGCCGTCGAACGCTGGCTGCGTCCGGTCGCCTACCAGAACGCGCCGGAGGCGCTGCTGCCCCCGGAACTCCGGGACGACAACCCCCTGGGACTTCCCCGGCGGTTCAACGGGGTCCTGGAGCGTTAGCAGCGCGGGCCGCGGGACCCCGCCGGCGGGGTCCCGCGCCCCTCAGGAACCGGCCGGGCCGCGCCCCAGGCGGCAGCTGAGGACGAAGGTGAGGGCGAACAGGGCCGCGGAACCGGCCAGGCTCGCCCGCATCCCCGCCACGAAACCCCCCGACACCAGCGCCCCGAAGACCGCGATCCCCGGACCGCCGCCGACCTGCCGGGCCGCGTTGAGCACCCCGGCCCCCAGCCCGGCCGCGAACGGCACCGCCGACTCGCTCCGCGCCCACCTGGTCCGCCGCACCGGCCTCACCCCGAGCGCCTACCGGGCCCGGTTCGGCCGGCCCGGCGGAACCGGGCCCAGGCCGGCCGCGTCCTCCGTTGCATGATCAGTGACCGTGTGACAGGCGGCCGGGTGATCCGCACCGCCCTGACCGCCGAGGCCGGGACGATCGCCGCGCTGCACCACCGGGCCCGCTCGACGTACTACCCCGACGGCCTCCCGGACGACGGCACCGACTGGACCGCCGCCTGGCGCGGTGCCGTCGAGCGTCCCGACGGCCAGGTGCTGTGTGTCGTGGACCGGGGCGCGATCACCGCCGTCGCCTCCTTCCGGCCCCCGCAGGACGGCCCGGCGGACACGGTGAGGCTGTTCCAGTTCCACGTCGACCCCGGCCACTGGCGCACCGGCATCGGTACGGCGCTGCACGCGGCCTGCGTCGAGCAGTGGCGCGCCGACGGCCGGCGCCGGGCCGTCCTCGACGTCCACGTGGACAACCACCGCGCCCAGGCCTTCTACGCCCGCCACGGCTGGGCCCCGGACCCCGCCGCTCCGCCCGCCCCCGGTGACCACCACCTCTCCCTGCACCTGTCCGTTCCGGCCCGGGGATGAGACCGGCTCGGGGCAGGGTTACGGCTCGGTGGCGCGTGCGATGGGGGTTCCGATGTGGCCGGGGGTGGGAGCAGCGAGGATCCGCACGTCAGGTTCCGTGAATCCGGCTCCGGACAGCAGGCCGGTCCACCTGCGAGGCGTATGGCCGCCGGCAGGCGAAGCTCCGGCGCGACCCCGGAGGACTGCTCGGGACCATCTGCCCCACGCCCAGCGAGAGGAGTGGCGCGCCTGCCGGCGCCGCGAGGCCCGGGCAGACTTGGACTAGGCCGTCAGGCGGCCGCCGGGCCGCTGCCGAGCCGGGAAGCCCACGGACGGTGACAGCGCGGGGGACCGTGGCGCGCAGCGCAACGCCGCCTTCGGGCCCGGCCGGCGCGAAGATCCGGGCAGCGGCCCGCTGACCGTTCTCGCCGATCAGGAACCGGACCGGATACGCGCGATCTGCTCCTGGTGGTTTGCCGGTGCCGCCCGGGGGTTACCTCGGCAGGGATCGCGCGCCACCTTCACGCGGCGTAGGTGTGGTTCGTCAGATGCGGGAGCGTGCTTGTGCCTGGGTTCAGCGCAGTCCTCGGTTCCTTCGCCCTGGTCACCGCGGGGGCTGCCAGCCAGGGGGATCTGTCCGCCGCCCGCGCTCAGATGGGCTTTTCTCTGGCGTGGCACATCATCGTCGCCTGCCTGGGTGTGGGTCTGCCGGCCCTCACTCTTCTCGCGGAGTGGCTGGGCATCCGTCGTAACGACCCGGCGCTGAAGTTGCTGGCGCGGCGCTGGGCGCGGGCCATGGGTGTGCTGTTCGCCGTGGGTGCGGTGTCCGGCACCATTCTCAGCTTCGAGATGGGCTTGCTGTGGCCCGGTCTGATGGGGCGGTTCGGGCAGGTCATCGGGCTGCCCTTCGCACTGGAGGGCATCGCGTTCTTCATCGAGGCGATCTTCCTCGGCATCTACCTCTACGCCTGGGATCGGCTCCCGCCGCGCCGGCACCTGCTCACCGGCATCCCGATCGTGGTCGCCGGCACCGCGTCCGCGTTCTTCGTCGTCTGCGCGAACGCCTGGATGAACCAACCGCGGGGTTTCACCCTGCGTGACGGGAAGGTCGTACGCGTCGACCCCTGGGCGGCGATGCTCAACCCGGCGAGCCCGCCGCAGACCGTGCACATGATCCTGGCTGCCTTCATGGTGACGTCGTTCCTCACCGCCTCCGTCTACGCGGTCGCCCTGCTGCGGGGACGCCGGGACGCCTATCACCGAGCCGGATTCGTCATCCCCTTCGTTCTGGGCGCGGTGGCGGCCCCCTTCCAGATCGTGGTGGGCGACTGGGCGGCCCGCTTTCTGTCCGACTACCAGCCCGTCAAGCTCGCCGCCATCGAGGGCGTGTACCGCACCGGCTCGCACATTCCCCTGACCATCGGCGGCGTCGCGGGCGACAACGGCCTGGAGTACGGGCTACGGGTGCCCGACGGGCTCTCTCTGCTGGTCGGCTATCGGACGGACACGGTGGTCGAGGGACTCGACCAGGTGCCCCGCAGTCAGTGGCCCGCCGTCACCGGGGTGCACTGGGCGTTCGACCTCATGGTCGGCATCGGCTTCTTCCTGCTCGCACTCGGCGTCTGGCTGTTCCTCGCCTGGTGGCGGACCCGGCGCAGCGGCGGTGGCCTGCTCGACCGGCGCGGCACCCGGCTGCTGCTCGCCCTGGTCGCGCTTGCCGGTCCGGCGTCCGTGGTGGCACTGGAGAGCGGGTGGAGCGTGACCGAGCTGGGCCGGCAGCCGTGGATCGTGTACGGGGTGATGAGTGTGCGGGACGCGGTGAACCCGGCCCCCGGACTGATGACCGGCCTGTGGCTGGTCCTCGTGGTGTATGCGGCGATGACCGTGGCGACCGTGTACGTCCTGCGCCGCCTCGCCCGCGGCACGGCCGTCCCGGTCGCGCCCCAGGAGGCGGATGTACGGGACTATCCCGTGGTCTGACCCGGCCCGCTCCTGATCTGCTCCGACCCTCCCCGACGCACTCTGGAGGTCCTGTGCTCACCGACACCGCCTTGGCCGTCATGTGGCTCGGGCTGACCTGTTACGCCCTGTTCGCGGGCGCCGACTTCGGCGCCGGGGTGTGGGACCTGCTCGCCGGGAGTGCCGGCCGGGGCGCGCGGCAGCGGCAGGTCATCGAGCACACGATCGGGCCGGTCTGGGAGGCGAACCACGTCTGGCTCATCTTCGTGATCGTGATGCTGTGGGCCTGTTTCTCACCGGTCTTCGCAGCCGTGATGTCCACCCTCTACCTGCCGCTGACCCTCGCCGCGCTGGGCATCATCGCCCGCGGTGCCGCCTTCGCCTTCCGCAAGGTCAGCACCGAGCTGTGGCAGCAGCGGCTGTTCGGCGCGTTCTTCGCCACCTCCTCACTGGTCACACCGTTCTTCCTGGGAGCCGTCGCCGGCGGGGTGGCGTCGGGACGGGTACCGGCCGGTCTCGCCGAGGGCGACCTGATCACCAGCTGGGTCAACCCGACCTCCGCGCTCGGTGGCGTCCTCGCCGTGCTCACCTGTTCGCATCTCGCCGCCGTCTACCTGTGCGCGGACGTGGCCCGCGAGGACGACACGGAGTTGGCCCGGACCTTCGCCCGGCGCGCCGTCGTCACCGGTCTCGCGAGCGGCGCCGTGGCGCTGGCCGGAACAGCCGTGCTGCACGCGGACGCCCCGGAGCTGTTCCACGGCCTCACGCACCGGGCGCTTCCGCTGGTGGTGCTCAGCGCGATCAGCGGTGTGGCGGGCCTGGGGCTGCTGGCGACCCGGCACTATCTCGCGGCACGCGCGGCAGCCGGGCTGGCGGTAGCCGCGATCCTGTGGTCGTGGGGCGCCGCACAGTACCCGGCCATGCTCGTCGGCAGCCTCACGGTCACCCGATCCGCCTCCCAGCCGGCCGTGCTCTCCGCCTGTCTGATCGCCCTGGCCTGCGGCGCCCTACTGCTGATCCCTGCTCTGTGGCTGCTCTACGGAACCTTTCAGCGCGCACAGGCTCCGCAGCCCGGCCACCGGCGGCCGCGCTGAGCGGCGCGACCCGGCGCCGGTTCCCACCCGCGTGGCACCGGTGCCCGAGCCGTCTGCCCCGAGACACGACTCGATCACCGCTTCTTCCTGCGGCTGCGTGTACCGGCCCGGGAATGGAACCACCTGCTTGAACGTTCACGTACCGACCGGGGAGCGCCCCCGCGTCCGTACGAACCGGAGAGAGCGGAACACATGCGCGTCGAGATCTGGAGCGACATCGCCTGCCCGTGGTGCTACGTGGGCAAGGCCCGCTTCGAGAAGGCGCTGGCCGCCTTCCCGCACCGCGACCAGGTCGAGGTGGTGCACCGCTCCTTCGAGCTGGACCCGGACCGGGCCAAGGGCGATGCGCAGCCCGTGATCACGATGCTCACCCGGAAGTACGGCATGAGCGAGGCACAGGCCGAGGCGGGGGAGGACAACCTGGGCGCCCAGGCCGCCGCCGAGGGCCTGCCCTACCGCACCCGGGGCCGTGACCACGGCAACACCTTCGACCTGCACCGCCTGCTGCACCTCGCCAGGGAGCAGGGCCGGCACGACGAACTCCTCGCGATCCTCTACCGGGCCAACTTCGCCGAGGAGCGGTCCGTCTTCACCGAGGGCGACGAACGCCTGGTGGAGCTGGCCGCCGAGGCCGGGCTGGACGCCGGGCGGGTCCGCGCGGTGCTCGCCGACCCGGACGCGTACGCCGACGACGTCCGCGCGGACGAGCGCGAGGCCGCCCGGCTCGGCGCGACCGGCGTCCCCTTCTTCGTCCTCGACCGCACCTACGGCCTCTCCGGTGCCCAGAGCCCCGAGGTGTTCACCCGGGCCCTGACCCAGGCCTGGGGCGAGCGCGCCCCGCTGGAGCCGGCCGGCGGGAAGGACGCGGGGGCCTGCGGCCCGGACGGGTGCGCGCTGCCGCCGCACAGCTGAGAAGCCGCAGGTCGGGGCGCAGGTATAAGGACAGCTAGGCGGATCCACGCGGAAAATCGCCATGGACGGGCACCCCGGACGGCCGCACAGTGGAGCCATGGAGACCACGGAGACGTTCGAGCGCCTCGTCCGCGCCGAGTTCAGCCCGAAGAGCATCTACCTCAACACCGCGAGCAGCGGCCTGCTGCCCGCCCGCACCGTCGCCGCCCTCCGGGACGCGGCGCTGCTGCGTGCCGAGGGCCGGCCCCTGCTCTCGCTGTACGACGACGTGGAGGGTGCCCGGGCCGCCTACGCCCGGCTCGTCGGCGTCCCGGAGAGCCGGGTCGCCGCCGGTGCCACCGTCGCCGCGCACACCGGCGTGATCGCCGCCTCGCTGCCCGCCGGCGCCGAGGTCCTCACCGCCGAGAGCGACTTCACGTCCGTGCTGAACCCCTTCCACGTCCGCGGCGACCTCAAGGTCCGTACCGTCCCGCTGGAGCGGATCGCCGAATCCGTGCGGCCGGGCACCGCGCTCGTCGCGGTCAGCGCCGTCCAGTCCACCGACGGCCGGTTCGCCGACCTGCCCGCCCTGCGCGAGGCCGCCCGCGCGCACGGCGCCCGCACCTACGTCGACTTCTCCCAGGCCGCCGGCTGGCTGCCGGTGGACGCCGGCGCCCACGACTTCACCGCCTCCGTCGCCTACAAGTGGCTCCTCGGCCCGCACGGCGCGGCCTTCCTCACGGTCCCCGAGGACTTCGGGGGACTCGTCCCCGTCCTCGCCGGCTGGGCCGCGGCCGAGGAGCCGTGGGAGAGCTGCTACGGCCCGGTGGGTGAACTCGCCCGCTCCGCGCGCCGGTTCGACCTGAGCCACGCCCTGTTCAGCTACGCCGGGCTGCGCCCCTCCCTCGAACTGATCGAGGAACTGGGGCTGTCCGCCGTCCACGCGCACGCGGTGCGGCTCGCCGACCGGTTCCGGGCCGGACTCGCGGAACTGGGCCACGAGCCCCTGCCGGCGCCCGGTTCGGCGGTCGTCTCCGTCCCCGGACTGGGCCCCCGGCAGCAGGGGCTGAGCGAGGAGGGCATCGAGGTCTCCGACCGCGCCGGCAACCTGCGCGCGTCCTTCCACCTCTACAACACCGCCGAGGACGTGGACCGCCTGCTTCAGGCACTGGCCGGCTGACACGGCCGGGCCGGGGCCTCCCCGTCCCACCGGGAGGAGACCCCGGCCCGGTGGGACGGGACGTCACCGCACGGGGGTGAAGTCCCGCGCTCCGATGAACTCCGGCCTGCGCACCGGCGCCGCGAACGGCTCCACCGCCGTGTTCTCCACGCTGTTGAACACGATGAAGACGTTGCTGCGCGGGAACGGCGTGATGTTGTCGCCGGAGCCGTGCATGCAGTTGCAGTCGAACCAGGTCGCCGACCCGGCCGCGCCGGTGAACAGCCGGATGCCGTGCTCGCCCGCCAGCGCGGTCAGCGCCTCGTCCGACGGGGTGCCCGCGTCCTGCATCTGCAACGACTGCTTGTAGTTGTCCTCGGGCGTGGCGCCGGCACAGCCCAGGAAGGTCCGGTGCGAACCGGGCATGATCATCAGGCCGCCGTTGGTGTCGTGGTTCTCGGTCAGCGCGATCGAGACGGACACCGTGCGCATGTTCGGCAGCCCGTCCTCGGCGTGCCAGGTCTCGAAGTCGGAGTGCCAGTAGAAACCGCTCGCGCCGAAGCCCGGCTTGACGTTGATCCGGGACTGGTGGACGTACACGTCCGAGCCGAGGATCTGCCGGGCCCGGCCGACCACCCGCGGATCGCGCACCAGGTCCGCGAACACCTCGCTGATCCGGTGCACCTCGAAGACGGAGCGGATCTCCTTGGTCCCCGGCTCCACGACGGAGCGCTCGTCGGCGCGGACCGCCGGGTCGGCGACCAGCCGGTCCAGCTCACGTCGGTAGAGGCCGACCTCGTCCGGGGTGATCAGCCGGTCGACGGTGAGGAAGCCGTCCCGTTCGTACGCCTGGAGGTCGGCCTGCGGGATCGGCCCCGGGGTGTCCGGGGAGCCCCACAGGACGGGGTCCTGGCGGGGAACCGTGACCTCGCCGGTGCCACGGGTGGGGTACAGGTCGGTGACGGTCGCGGTGGTCATCGGGTGTCACACCTCCTCGGGCTCGGTGTGCCGGGGGTCCCCCCAGGCATTCGGCTCCGGGGGAGGGTAGACGCCGTTCTCGTCGTGGTCCTCCCGCCCGGTCACCGGCGGGTTGAACACGCAGATGCAGTGGAAGTCCTCCTTGACGCGCAGCGTGTGCCGCTCGTGCCCGTCGAGGAGGTACATGGTGCCGGGGGTGATCGTGTACGTCTTCCCGGTCTCCCGGTCGGTCAGTTCGGCCTCGCCCCGGGTGCAGACGACGGCCTCGACGTGGTTGGCGTACCACATCGACGTCTCGGTCCCGGCGTACAGGATCGTCTGGTGCAGGGAGAAGCCGACCCGCTCCTTGGCGAGGACGATCCGCTTGCTCTCCCAGGTGCCGGACTCCGCCCTGACGTGCCGGTCGGTGCCCTCGATGTCCTCGAACGATCGGACGATCACGGTGAAAGTCTCCTCCTCGCGGGTCAGGCGGTTTCGCGGACGGCGCGGGCGAGGACGCTCAGGCCCTCGTCCAGCTCCTCCGGGGTGACGGTCAGCGCGGGCAGCAGCTTGACGACCTCACTCTCGGGCCCGGACGTCTCGATGAGCAGGCCGAGTTCGAAGGCGCGCCGGGCCACCCGGCCGGCCCGCTCCTTGTCGCGGAACTCCAGGCCCCACACCAGACCGCGCCCGCGGTACTCGCGCACATCGGCGAGGTTCTCCTCGGTGATGGCGATCAGTGCCTGCTCGACCTGTTCGCCACGGGTCCGCGTCTGCTTCTCCATGGCCGCGCCGTCGGCCCAGTACGCCTCCAGCGCGGCGGTGGCGGTGACGAAGGCGGGGTTGTTGCCGCGGAAGGTGCCGTTGTGCTCGCCGGGCTCCCAGACGTCCAGCTCGGGCCGGAACAGGCACAGCGACATCGGCAGCCCGTACCCGCTGATCGACTTGGAGACGGTGACGATGTCCGGCGTGATACCGGCCTCCTCGAAGGAGAAGAAGGCGCCGGTACGGCCGCAGCCCATCTGGATGTCGTCCACGATCAGCAGCATGTCCTGGCGCTCGCACAACTCCTTGAGCGCGCGCAGCCATTCGGGCCGGGCGACGTTGATGCCGCCCTCGCCCTGGACGGTCTCCACGATCACCGCGGCAGGCTTGTCGAGGCCGGAGCCCTGGTCCTCCAGCAGCCGCTCGAACCACAGGAAGTCCGGGACCGTGCCGTCGAAGTAGTTGTCGAACGGCATCGGGGTGCCGTGCACCAGGGGGACACCGGCGCCGGCCCGCTTGAAGGCGTTGCCGGTGACGGCGAGGGAGCCCAGCGACATGCCGTGGAAGGCGTTGGTGAACGACACGATCGCCTCGCGCCCCTTCACCTTGCGGGCCAGCTTCAGCGCGGACTCCACTGCGTTGGTGCCCGTCGGGCCCGGGAACATCACCTTGTACGGCAGGTCGCGCGGGCGCAGCACCAGATCCTGGAAGGTCTGGAGGAACGACCGCTTGGCCGTGGTCGACATGTCCAGGCCGTGGGTGACACCGTCCCGCGCCAGGTAGTCGATCAGCGCCCGTTTCAGCACCGGGTTGTTGTGCCCGTAGTTGAGCGAACCGGCACCGGCGAAGAAGTCGAGGTACGCATGACCGTCCTCGTCGTACATCCGGCTGCCCTGCGCGCGGTCGAAGACGGTGGGCCAGCCGCGGCAGTAGCTGCGCACCTCGGACTCGAGGGTCTCGAAGACGCTGAGGTCGGGCTGGGTGATGGTCACGGTGAATCGCTCCTCAGAGGGCGGTGGACGCGGACAGCGGGCCGATGCGGTACAGGACTTCGGGGTCGTGCGGGCCGTCGGGGAACAGTTCGGCCCGGAACAGCACCTCGCGGCTGACCCGCGCGCCGTGCCGTCCGGCGAACGAGGTGAACAGGCGCTCGGAGGCGGTGTTGCCGGGGGTGATGGTGGTCTCCAGCCCGGTGATGCCCCGCTCGGCGACCAGCCGGGCGGTCAGGCCGTCCAGCAGGGCGGCGGCGATGCCGCGGCCCTGGTGGGCGGCGTCGACGGCCACCTGCCAGACGAGCAGGGTGTGCGGGCGGTCCGGCCGCACGTATCCGGTGACGAAACCGACCGGCTCCCCGTCCGCACCGCGCGCCACCGCCGAGGTGCCGGCGAAGTCCCGGCACCACAGCAGATAGCTGTACGGGGAGTTGAGGTCGAGGGTTTCCGAGTCCTTGGCGAGACGCCAGAGCGCGGCTCCGTCCGTCGTCGCCGGCCGTTCGATGAGCAGGTCTGCGGGTGCGGCAGTCATGCGTCACGAATTTAGCGAGGCGAATTGCAAAACGCACCCGCGTGACGGCGGTGACGGAGGGTCACATCGGCAAAATGCCCGCCATGTCCTATGGTAAAAGGGCGCAAAAAGGTGCGTCTGTGGGTTGCGTCACAGCCCGGAAACGCCCGGAAAATCCGTTCGCGAAGTTTCCTGTTTAGCTCTGCAAAAATCGGGCAGGAGAAGACCGGAAGCTATCTCCCGCAGAATTCGCGGGAATTGTGAAGGGGAATTGAATTCGGTATTCGGTGCCCCCGGGGGCGAAGCCCCCGGGTACACGCGAGCGGCGGCTAGCGCCAGGTGTGGGCCACGGCCCGGCGGGCGCCCTCGGGGTCCACGGCCAGGCCCCGGCCGGCCATGGCCCCGCCCAGTGCCGACAGCGACCCGGCGACGGCGTCCGGGGTCGCGTCGGGCCCGTAGTGGTTGACGCGGATCATCTCCCCGGCGAGCGCCCCTCCGCCGGCGGCCAGCGGCAGGGCCGGGTCCGACCGCAGCGCGTCGGCCACCAGCTCCGAGGCCACCGTGCCCGCCGGCACCCGCAGCGTCGTCGCGACCGGAGCCGCGTCCCTCTCCTCGTACACGTACGGCTCCAGGCCCCCGCCCAGCGCCACCGCCCCGGCCCGCGTGGCCAGCGCGGCGGCCCGGTGCCGGGCCATCACCGTCTGAGGGCCCGCCGCCTCGATCCGCTCCAGGCACGCCTCCAGTGCCAGCATCTCCAGCTGGGCCGGCGCGTGCGGCAGCGCCGTGCGGCCGGCGTCGGTCCAGCGCTCCTTCCAGTCCAGCAGGGACAGGTAGGAGCGGCGCGGGGCGCGCGGGTTGGCGGCCATGCGGGCCCACGCCCGCTCGCTCACCGAGATCGCCGACACGCCCGCCGGGCCGCCCATCGCCTTCTGCGCCCCGATCACGCACAGGTCCACGCCCCACGCGTCCGGCAGCACCGGCTCCGCGCCCACGGAGGCCACTGCGTCCAGGTAGAACAGCGCGCCCTGCTCCCGTACCGCCTCGCCGATCTCCGCGACCGGGTTGGTGTTGCCCGTCGCCGCCTCCGCGTGCACCAGGGACACGAAGTCGATCTCCGGGTGCCGCGCGAACGCCTCCCGGACCTGGGCGGCGGTCACCGCAGTGTGGAAGGGGACGGACAGGTCGTGCACGGTGGCCCCGGCGTCCCGCAGCCAGTCGCCGAAGGTCTGCCCGTACGGGCCCGTGATCACGTTCAGGGCCACCGTGCCCGGGCCGGCCGCCGCGCGGATCGCGCCCTCCAGCGGCAGCAGCGCCTCGCCCTGGGTGACCAGGACGGTCTGCCGGGTGTCCAGCAGCCGGGCCACCCGGTCCTCGATGGCGGCGAAGCGCTCGGCACTCAGCGGGGGCAGGTCGAGGAAGGGGTGGGTCACAGCGGTGCTCTCTTCGCTCACGAGGTCCACGGGGGCCGCCGGAGGACGGCCGGGACGAGCGTAACTCTGCGCTCCCGTCCCCCTCCCGACCGGTGACTTCCTAGGCCGGACGGCCCCGAAGTCATCGGTTTGGTTTGAGAGACCCCAACATTTCCTTATAATCGAAACCCTTCGTTCCCGCATAGGAGAATCCCCCCATGACAACGCTCCTCGGGCGCCGGACCCGCCTCCTGGCTGCCACCACCGCGACCGCCGGGCTCGTGCTCGTGGCCGCCGGCTGCTCCTCGGACAACGGCGGGGGGAGCGGCAGGACCACCGTCAAGGGCGTCCACCTCGCCAAGGCCGGCGCGCTGACCACCTGCACCCACCTGCCCTACCCGCCGTTCCAGTCGGAGGTCGACGGCAAGGTGCAGGGCTTCGACGTCTCCTTGATCGACCTCGTCGCCAAGAACCTCGGCGTCCCGCAGAAGATCCTCGACACGCCGTTCGAGAACTTCAAGACGGGCGCCTTCCTCAACTCGGGCGAGTGCGACCTGGCCGCCGCCGGCATGACCATCACCGCCGAGCGCAAGAAGAACGTCGACTTCTCCGACCCCTACTTCGAGGCCACCCAGGCCGTCCTCGTCGACAGGAAGAGCGGCGTCACCTCGCTCGCCGACGTCAAGGCCAAGGGCAAGAAGCTGGGCGCCCAGGCGCAGACCACCGGTGAGGACTACGTCCGCAACAAGGGCTACGACCCGATCTCCTTCGAGTCCTCCGACGCGGTCCTCAACGGTCTGCGCACCGGCCAGGTCCAGGCCGTCGTCATCGACTACCCGGTCGTCCAGGGCTGGCTGAAGGACAAGGCCAACGCGGACAGGTTCAAGGTCGTCGACAACCTCAAGACGGGTGAGCAGTACGGCTTCACCGTCAAGAAGGGCAACAAGGCGCTGCTCGACGCCATCGACAAGGCCCTCAAGGACGCCAAGGCCGACGGCACCTACAAGAAGATCTACGAGAAGTGGATCGGCCCGTACAACGCCTCCGTCGCCTCTCCCGCGGCCTCATGAGCGACGCGGACGTACCGCTCGGGCCGAAGAGGAAGGGACTGACCCGGCGGCAGAAGCGGACGCTGTCCCGCGGCGCGCAGTACGCCGTCTTCGCCGCCGCCGTGATCGCCTTCGCGGTCACGGCCGACTGGGGCCGGCTGCGCAACCAGTTCGCCCAGGCCGGCATCGCACGGCAGATGTTCCCGGACGTCATCACCCTGGCGCTGAAGAACACCGTGCTCTACACGCTGTCCGGCTTCGTCGTCGGACTCGTCCTCGGCATGGTCATCGCGCTGATGCGGCTGTCCTCCGTGGGCCCCTACCGCTGGCTGGCGGGCATCTACATCGAGATCTTCCGCGGACTGCCCGCCCTGCTGATCTTCATCTTCGTCGGCGTGGCCGTGCCGCTCGCGTTCCCGGGCACCGAGATCCCGGGCGGCACCTACGGCAAGGTCGCCCTCGCGCTCGGCCTGGTCTCGGCCGCCTACATGGCGGAGACCATCCGAGCCGGCATCCAGGCCGTGCCCAAGGGGCAGACGGAGGCGGCCCGTTCGCTCGGCTTCTCGCCCGCGAAGGCCATGATCTCGATCATCGTCCCGCAGGCCTTCCGGATCATCCTGCCGCCGCTCACCAACGAACTCGTCCTGCTCTTCAAGGACTCCTCGCTGGTGCTGTTCCTCGGCGTCACCCTGGAGGAGCGGGAACTGTCCAAGTTCGGCCGCGACCTGGCGAGCACGACCGCCAACTCCACGCCGATCCTGGTCGCCGGCCTGTGCTACCTGCTGGTCACCATCCCGCTCAGCTTCGTCGTCCGCCGTATGGAGTCCAAGGCACAGGAGGCGATCCGGTGACCCGCCCCGAGATCGAGGTACGGGGACTGCACAAGTCCTTCGGCGACAACGAGGTGCTGCGCGGCATCGACCTGGAGATCGGCCAGGGCGAGGTCGTCTGCGTCATCGGCCCCTCCGGCTCCGGCAAGTCGACGCTGCTGCGCTGCGTGAACCTGCTGGAGGAGCCCACCAAGGGCCAGGTCTTCGTCGGTGGCACCGAGATCACCGACCCCGACGTCGACATCGACGCCGTACGCCGCCGCATCGGCATGGTCTTCCAGCAGTTCAACCTCTTCCCGCACCTGGACGTCACCGCGAACCTGACGCTGCCGCAGCGCCGGGTCCTCGGCCGGGACAAGGCCACCGCCGCGCGGGTCGCCGCCGCGAACCTGGAGCGGGTCGGCCTCGCCGAGAAGGCGGACGCCTACCCGTCCTCCCTCTCCGGCGGCCAGCAGCAGCGCGTGGCCATCGCCCGCGCGCTGGCGATGGGCCCCGAGGTGATGCTCTTCGACGAGCCGACCTCCGCGCTCGACCCCGAACTCGTCGGGGACGTCCTCGCCGTCATGCGCCGGCTCGCGCGCGAGGGCATGACGATGATGGTCGTCACCCACGAGATGACCTTCGCCCGCGAGGTCGCCGACCGGGTCGTCTTCATGGACGGCGGGGTCATCGTCGAGGACGGCAGCCCCGAGCGGGTCATCGGCGACCCGCAGCACGAACGCACCCGGCACTTCCTGTCCCGGCTGCTCGACCCGGCGATGGCCGAGGTCGAGGAGGAGACCTCCGACCAGGTCGGGAAGGACGAGCCGTAGGCCGTTAGGGTGCGGTGCATGAGCGATGGCGCGGTGCTGCACGTGAAGGGGCGGGTCCTGGCCGGCCCCGAGGACGTCCGGGACGAGCTGTGGGTGGTCGGGGGGCGGATCTCCTACGACCGCCCCGCCGGCGCCCGTGACGTCACCACCGTCGAGGGCTGGGCGCTGCCCGGCCTGGTCGACGCCCACTGCCACGTCGGGCTGGGCGCCGAGGGCCCGGTCGACGCGGACACCGCCGAGAAGCAGGCGCTCACCGACCGGGGGACCGGCACCCTGCTGATCCGGGACGCGGGCTCTCCCTCCGACACCCGCTGGATCGACGACCGCGACGACCTCCCGAAGATCATCCGCGCGGGCCGGCACATCGCCCGCACCGGCCGCTACATCCGCAACTACGCCTGGGAGATCGAACCGGAGGACCTCGTCGCCCACGTCGCCCGGGAGGCCCGGCGCGGCGACGGCTGGGTCAAGCTCGTCGGCGACTGGATCGACCGCGGCGCCGGCGACCTGGCCCCCTGCTGGCCCCGCGAGGCCGTCGAGGCGGGCATCGCCGAGGCCCACCGGCTCGGCGCCCGCGTCACCGCGCACTGCTTCGCCGAGAACTCCCTGCGTGACCTGGTCGAGGCGGGCATCGACTGCATCGAGCACGCCACCGGCCTCACCGAGGACCTGATCCCGCTGTTCGCCGAGCGGGGCGTCGCGATCGTCCCCACCCTCGTCAACATCGCCACCTTCCCCCGGCTCGCGGCGGGCGGCGACGCCAAGTACCCGCGCTGGTCCGCCCACATGCGCCGGCTGCACGAGCGGCGCTACGACACCGTCCGCGGTGCCTACGACGCCGGGATCCCGGTCTACGTCGGCACGGACGCCGGCGGCTCGCTGGCCCACGGCCTGGTCGCCGAGGAGGTCGCCGAGCTGGTCACCGCCGGCATCCCGCCGGTCCGGGCCCTCGCCGCCACGACCTGGGCCGCCCGGACGTGGCTCGGCCGGCCCGGCCTGGAGGAGGGCGCGCCGGCCGACCTGGTCGTCTACGAGGCCGATCCCCGGGCGGACGTACGGGTGCTGGCGGCGCCGCGGCGGGTCGTGCTCGACGGGCGTGTCGTCGAGTAGGCGTGCCCCCGCGTTCGAATCCGCGTGCGGGATATCCACGTACGAGTGAAGTGGCCCCGGATCGCTGACCGTTCACCCACACCGCGTACAAGGTTGACGGGTCCCGAACATGTTCCCTCTGGGGGTCCCACCACCTTGAACAGCAACGACTTCCGCATGCCCGCACGCCGTCTCGCCGCCCTCGCGACGGTCACCGCCCTCACCGCGGCGCCCGCGGTCCTGGGCGCGGGCGCCGCGCACGCGACCGGCGCACGCGTGACCGGCGCGCACGCGACCGGCGCTCACGGTCGCGCCTCCGCCGTCGTCCTGCGCACCGGGCTCGACGTGGCCCTGCTCGACCACACCGTGCACCTCCCGCTCGCCCTCGCCCTCAACGAGGTCCGGGCGCCGCGGAGCGCGGACCGCACCGCGCTGTCCGCCCGCCTCGACGGCGTGAACGGCGGCCGGCCGTTCACCGTCCTCGGCGCGGACGTCGCCCGGGCGGAGGCGACGGCCACCGCCCGGCGCGCCGAGGGCTCCGTCCGGGTCGCCCACGCCCGGCTGCACGTCCCCGGCCTGCCCCTGCTGTCCGTGATCGAGGCCGACGCGGTCACCGCCAGGGCCACCTGCGAGGCCGGCAAGGCACCCACCGCCTCCGCGGACGTCCTCGGCGCCGTCACCGTCCTCGGCAGGCGGGTCACCCTGACCGCCGGCGGCCCGGTCCAGGTGAAGGTGCCCGGCGTCGGCGAGGTCCGCCTCGACCTCGCCGAGCGGCGCACCACGACCCGCACGGCCGCAGCGACCGCCCTGCGGCTCAAGGTCTCCGTCAACCCCCTGAAGCTCAACGTGGCCGACGTCGAGGGCACCGTCACCCTGGCCGAGGCCACCTGCGAGTCTCCGGCGGCCCCGCCCGCCCGGCACCCGGTACCGCCCCACGACCCGGCCGCCGACGTCCGCCCCCAGGGCGCCGAGGCCGGCCTCGCCGAGACCGGCGGCAGCCCGGCGACCCCGTACATCGCCGGCGGCGCGCTGGCGCTGCTGCTGGCGGGCGGCGGAGCGGTGGCCCTGACCAGACGCCGCAAGAACTGACACCGTCCCCGCCCGCCTCCCCGGAGAGGCTGCGGGGACGCGCCCGCGGTTCGGGGTGGTGCGGGAGGCCCGGGCGGCCTTTCGGCTCGGGCCGGCTCCGGTGTCGCGTGCTGCTCGCTCCGGCGGGTGATGCTCCGGTCCGACGGGCTCGGCCCTGGGGCCTGGGTGGCTCGGGGGGCCGGGTGTCCCGGCGGCGCCCGGCAGTCCGTGGTTCCCGGCCGGCCGTGAGCCTCGGGGGCGGGATGTCCCGGTCGTGCCCGGCGGCCAGTGGTTCCCGGCCGGTCGGTGACCGGAGCGTGACGGTGCCGGAGAGGCTGCGGGGGCGCGCCCGCGGTTCGGGGTGGTGCGGGAGGCCCGGGCGGCCTTTCGGCTCGGGCCGGCTCCGGCGTCGCGTGCTGCTCGCTCCGGCGGGCGCGGCTCTGGGGCTGGGTGCCTCGGGGGCCGGGTGTCCCGGCGGCGCCCGGCAGTCCGTGGTTCCCGGCCGGTCGGTGACCGGAGCGTGACGGTGCCGGAGAGGCTGCGGGGGCGCGCCCGCAGCTCGGGGTGGTGCTGGAGGGCCTGGCGGGATTTTGGCTTGGCGGACGGGGGTCCGGGGCGGCCCGGGGCTCGGCCGGTCACCGTGGGGAGCCGGGCGGGGGCCCCGGGCGGACCCCCCTTCGGCCGGCCGGCGCCCCGGGGCCGTGCGGGGTTCGGCGGCCGGCCCAGGGCCGCCCGGGGTGGCCCGGGGTCTTCGGGAGGCGTGACGGGTGGGGGTTTCAGTCCTGCGGGAGGGCCGTGGACAGGGCTGTCAGGAACGTGTTCGTCGTGGTGCGGTCGCGTACCGCCACCCGTATCCAGTCCGGGCCGAGGCCGGGGAACGTGTCCCCCCGGCGCACGGCGTGGCCGAGGTCGCGCAGCCGGCGCCGTACCGCCGCGGCGCCCGGCATGCGGACCAGTACGAAGGGGCCCTCCGCCGGCTGCACCACCCGTACGCCCCGGCCGGCGAGCGCGGACAGTCCCGCGACGAGGTGGGCCCGGTCCCCGGCGACGCGATGCGCCGCGTGCCCCGCCTCGGCCAGCGCCCGGGGCGCCACGCACGCCCGCGCCGCGGCCAGCGCCGGTGTGGACACGGGCCACAGCGGCTGGGCCCGCTCCAGCCGGGTGATCACCTCGGGCGCGGCCAGCGCGTAGCCGATGCGCAGCCCCGCCAGCCCCCAGGTCTTGGTGAGGCTGCGCAGCACGACGAGTCCCGGCACGTCCGTCCGGCCGGCCAGGGCCTCGCGCTCACCGGGCACCGCGTCCATGAACGCCTCGTCGACCACCAGTGTCCGCCCCGGACGGGCCAGCCGGGCGACCGTCTCCGCCGGGTGCAGGACGGACGTCGGGTTGGTGGGGTTGCCGATCACCACCAGGTCGGCGTCCTCCGGGACGGCCGCCGGGTCCAGCCGGAACCCGTCCTCCTCCCGCAGCAGCACCCGGCCCACCGGGTGCCCGGCGTCGCGCAGCGCCGCCTCCGGCTCGGTGAACTGCGGGTGCACGACGACCGGCCGGCGGACCTCCAGGGCGCGGGCGAGGAGGACGAACGCCTCCGCGGCCCCCGCCGTCAGCAGCACCCGTTCCACCGGCAGTCCGTGCCGCGCGGCCACCGCCGCCCGGGCGGCCCGCCCGTCGGGGTAGGCCGCGAGGGACGACAGCGAACCGGCGATCTCCTCCCGCAGCCACCGCGGGGGCGTGTCCGCGCGGACGTTGACGGCGAGGTCGACCAACGCGGCCCCGTCGTCCCGCACTTCGGAGTCCCCGTGGTGGCGCAGATCGTGCCCGGACCCGCCGGTGTCCTCAGTGCGCATGGCTGTGCGAGTGCCCCCCGTGATGGTGGTGCCCGTGTCCGTGGTGGTGTCCTTCGTCGTCCGGGTGGAAGTGGGGCTGCTGCGGCAGTCCCACCTTGTCCTCGAAGCCCGGCAGCGCGATCCGGTACACGCAGGAGTCGCAGTTCATGCGCAGGTCACCCTCGACGGCCTCCTGGTACCGCTCCATCACCAGGTCCAGCAGCTCCGGCTCGGGCCCGATGACGTCGGCCGACCGGACCTCGGTCTCCGGGTGGGCCGCGGCCCAGCCCTCGGTCTGCTGCCGCACCCGGTCCGGCAGGATCCCGGTGAACAGGAAGTACGGCAGGACGACGATCTTCTTCGCGCCCAGCGCGACGCACCGGTCCAGGCCGCTCGGCACGTCCGGCGCCGCCAGCGACACGAACGCCGTCTCGACACCGGCGTACCCGCGGCCCTCCCACAGCAGCCGCGCCGCCTTGAACACCTCGGCGTTGGCGTCGGGGTCGGTGGAGCCGCGCCCGACGAGCAGCACGGTGACGTCCGCCCGGTCCCCGGGCGTGCGGGCGGCGCCGCCGAGCGCCTCGTCCAGCCGCCGCTCCAGCACGTTCAGCAGCGCGGGGTGCGGGCCCAGCGGACGGCCGTACGTGTACGTGATGCCCGGGTGCCGTTCCTTCTCGCGGGCGAGCGCGGCCGGGATGTCACCCTTGGCGTGCCCGGCGGACACCAGCATCAGCGGTACGGCGGCGAACCGGCGCACACCTCGCTCGACCAGCTCGGTGACGGCCTCGCCCAGCGGCGGCGGTGACAGTTCGATGAAGCCGCCCGCGACAGGCAGTTCGGGGTGGCGGTGCCCCAGTTGCCGGACGAAGTCACGGAACGCCTCGGCTCCGGCGTCGTCACGGGTGCCGTGGCCGGCGATGAGCAGGGCGGGCGGGGTGGTCACGGGGTCTCCTCAGACGGAACGGGATGGTAGAGCAGGGCGTTGAGCGCGGCGGCGGCGACCGCCGAACCGCCCTTCTCGGACACGTTGCTGACGGCGGGCAGCCCGCTCGTCCGCAACGCGGCCTTGGACTCGGCCGCGCCGACGAAGCCGACGGGCAGGCCGATGACGAGCGCGGGGGAGGCGTCGAGGGTCAGCAGCTCCTCCAGGGCGGTCGGCGCGCAGCCGATCACCCAGACGGCGCCGGGCCCGACCTCCTCGTACGCGAGCCGTACGGCGTGTGCCGAACGGGTCAGTCCGGGCCCGGCGACGGCGTCCCGCAGCCGGCAGACGGTCCCGCGCCGGGTGATGCCGGCCGCGACCATCTCCACGTCGACGACGACGGGTGCCCCGGCGTGCAGCGCGGCGTGCGCCGTCACCAGGTCGGCCTCGTCCATGACGAGGTCGCTCGCGTACTCCAGGTCGGCGGCGGAGTGGATGACCCGCTCCACCACCGCCCGGGTCAGCGGCGGGAAGTGCGAGGTGTCCAGGCGGGCGCGCAGCCGCCGGAAGGACTCCTGTTCGATGGGGTGGACCACGCGGTTCACCGGGCTTCCTCCTGTGTGTCGTTCTGCCAGCGGTAGCCGCGCGGGGTCACCATGCGCCCCGCGATGTTCCGGGTGGCGGTGTTGCCCACGGTCACGACCGTCATCATGTCGACCGTCGCCGGGTCCAGCGCGCCCAGCGTGGTCACGCGGCTGGACTCGTCGGGGCGGGAGGCGTTGCGGACGACGCCGACGGGTGTCGTCGCCTCACGGTGTCCGGAGAGGATCGCGAGCGCCTCGGGCAGCTGCCAGTCCCGGCCGCGTGAACGCGGGTTGTAGAAGGTGACCACGAGGTCCGCCTCGGCCGCCGCGCGCACCCGGCGCTCGATGACCTCCCAGGGGGTGTGCAGGTCCGACAGGCTGATGGACACGTGGTCGTGGCCCAGCGGCGCGCCCAGGACGGCCCCGGCGGCCAGCGCGGCCGTCACCCCGGGCACCCCGACCACGTCGATGTCGTCGGACGCCTCGGCGAGCGCCGGGGAGGCCATCGCGTACACGCCGGCGTCACCGCTGCCGATCAGCGCGACCGCGTGCCCCGCGCGGGCCTCGGCGACCGCGGTACGGGCCCGCTCCTCCTCCGCGCCGAGCCCGGACTCCAGCACCCGGGTACCGGGCCGCAGCAGGTCGCGGATCTGGTCGACGTACTGGTCGAGGCCGACCAGTACCGACGCCCGCCGCAGCTCTGCCGCCGCGCGCGGGGTGAGCAGGTCCCGGGCGCCCGGCCCGAGCCCGACCACCGCGAGCCGTCCGCGCCCCGGCCGCCGTACGACGGCGCAGGTCGCCATCGCGGGCCGGCCGTCGGCCCGTACGGACTTCCGCTTGGGCACGAGGAGTTCACCGCCGCGCGCCAGGGCGGCGGCCTCGGCGACCGACGGGGTGCCGACGGCCGTGAGCGGCGCCGCGGACGGGTTGGGCACCTCCACCGCGGCCAGTTCCCCGGCGGTGTACGTCACCACGGGCACCCCGAGCCGCTCGGCGGCGGCCACGATCCCGGGCTCGTCCGCCTTGGCGTCCACCGTGGCCAGTTCGGCGACCGACCGCGGCGACAGACCCGCCTCCCGCAGCGCCTCCCCGACCAGCGCGAGGACCTCCTCGGCCGGCGCGCCCTTCGACGCGCCCACGCCGACCACCAGCGACGGGGGCCGCAACAGCACCTCCCGCTCGCCCGGTTCGACGGCCCGGTCGGTGAGCCGGACCGTGTACGCCCCCTGCGCCGCGAGCGGCAGCGGTGGCAGCGGCCACGCGACCTCCGCCGCCAGCGCGACCGGTTCGCCGTCCAGCAGGGCCCGGGAGACCGCGGCGACCGCGCCCTCGCAGGGCAGCCCGAGCGTGTCCAGGCCCGCCAGTCCCACGGCGTCGGTCGCGGTGGTCACCACGGGTTCGGCGCCGAGCAGCTCACCGGCCTCCCGGGCGAGCGCGTTGGCCCCGCCGCCGTGCCCGCCGACCAGCGCCACCGCGAACCGGCCGCCCTCGTCGACGCACACCACACCCGGGTCGGCACTCTTGTCGCCGAGCAGCGGCGCGAGCAGCCGTACGGTCGCCCCCGTCGCCAGGAAGCACACCAGCTGCTCGCACTCCGCGAACGCGGCGCGTACGGCCTCCCCGACGGGACCGTCGTACACCCGGGTACGGTCCGGCCAGGCCGCGGCCAGCCGGTCCCGCGCCGCCGCTCCCGCCGCGGTGGCGGAAATGAGGCCGATCACTGGACAACTCCTTCACTAGACGCCGCGGCGCGCTCGCCCCACAGCAGGAACACAGGATTAATGGCCGCCAGCCGGGTCACGTCCCCGGGCAGCGGCGCGAGGCGCGACGACTGCAACAGCACGCCGTCGCAGCGGAACCCGGCGGCCGTCAGCGCCGCGCGCGCCGCCGGCACCCGGTCCAGCGCGGCCATGGCGACGACGACGGTGCGCCGGGCCCGCCGCGCGCACGCGGTAACGACGGCGGGCAGCTCACGGCCCCCGCCGCCGACGAACACCGCGTCCGGGTCGCCGGGCAGCGCGGACAGCACCTCCGGCGCCGAGCCGTGCACCACGTCCACGCCGACGCCGTGCGCCTCCGCGTTGGCGCGAACCCGCTCCACCCCGTCCGCGGTCTTCTCCACGGCGACGACGGCCGCGCCGAGCCGCGCGCACTCCACCGCCACCGAACCCGACCCGGCGCCCACGTCCCACACCAGGTCGCCGAGGCGCGGACCGAGGCGTGCCAGGGCCAGCGCCCGGACCTCGAACTTGGTGATCATGGAGTCCCGGTGGGTGAACTCGCCCTCGTCCAGGGCCCACCGGCCCGGCCCGCCGGGCGCCCCGGCGACCGTGCGCACCCCGCCGAGCGCCCGCGTCCCGTCCAGGCACAGCACCACGCTCACCGCGGTGCCCCAGTCCCGGGCCGCCGCCTCGGCGGGCGTCACCCGCTCCACACGCTCCCGCTCCGGATCCCCGAGCGCGCTCGCCACGACGAGGACCCGGTCGGCCGGCACCGCGGCCCCCAGCTCGGCGGGCCCGGCCCCCGGGCCGGTCAGCACGGCCACCTTGGGGTGGGCCCGGCACACGTTGACGGCCGTCCGCGGGTCCCGGCCGTGCGCGCTGACCACCACCGCGTCGTCCCAGGGCAGCCCGATCCGCGCGAACGCGGTGGCCACCGAGGACACCCCCGGCCGTACGTCCAGCGCTTCCGCGCCGAACCGCTCGGCCAGCGCCCGCACGATCCCGAAGAACCCCGGGTCCCCGGAGGCCAGCACGACGACCGGCAGCCGCGCTGCGGCGTACTTCGCGACGCTGTCCAGGGCGGGCGCCAGCGGCCCGAGCACCACCCGCTCCGCCCCGTCCGGCAGCGCTGCGGCGTCCAGGTGCCGCTGCCCGCCGACCACGAGCGCGGCCCCGGCGAGGACGTCCGCGGGGACCGGCGCGCCCGTCCCCGTCCCGACGACCGTGATCAACTCTTCGCCCGCTGCTCGCGCAGGGCCCGCCGGGCCTGCGGGTCGGCCTTGCGGTAGCCGTGGAAGTGACCGGGGTGGTACAGGTGCGAACGGGTGCCGCTGGCGTCCAGGGCCGGGCCGACGAGGAACAGCGTGTGCTTCCAGAGCTTGTGCTCCTTGACCGTCTCCTCCAGCGTGCCGATCGTGCACCGCACGACCAGCTCCTCCGGCCAGGTCGCCTGGTAGGCGACGACCACCGGCGTGTCCGTGGGGTAGCCGCCCTCCAGCAGCTCCCGCACCAGCTGCCCGCTGCGCGCCGCCGACAGGAAGACGGCCATCGTGGTGCCGTGCCGGGCGAACTCGCGGACCTCCTCCCCGGGCGGCATCGGCGTCTTGCCGCCGCCCAGCCGGGTGAGCACCACGGACTGGGCGACCTCCGGGATCGTCAGCTCGCGCTGCGCGATCGCGGCCACCGCGGAGAACGACGACACGCCCGGGACGATCTCGGTCGCGATGCCGATCTCCCGGCAGCGGTCGACCTGCTCCTGCGTGCCGCCCCACAGGGCCGGGTCGCCGGAGTGGATGCGGGCGACCCGCAGCCCCTCCTCGCCGGCCCGCCGGTACACGGCGACGACGTCCTCCAGCGACATGGTCGCCGAGTCCAGCACCTCCGCGTCCTCGCGGGCGTGTTCGAGGACCTCCGCCTGGACCAGGCTCGCGGCCCAGATCACGACGTCGGCCTCGGCGATGGCACGCGCGGCACGGAACGTCAGCAGATCGGCGGCGCCGGGGCCGGCACCGACGAAGGTCACCTTGCCGGTGGGGGCATCGGCCATGGGAATCGGTCCTCTCCTACAGAACTACGGGACTACGGGACTACGGGACTACGGGACTACGGGACTACGGGCGGTTCGGTGCGTGCGGCCGGTGGGGGCGGTTCGGTGCGGGCGGTCAGCGCGCGCACGGCCGCCGGACATGCGTGAAGGCCCGTCCATCGGATACGAAGGGCCCATGGCGGTCCTCGTCGCGCTCGGCGCGTTCCTGATGACGCTGGCCGGCGGCTGGACGGCACAGCGCGTGACCGACCGCCGTCATCTGGTGCTGGGCCTGGCCGGCGGCCTGATGCTCGGCGTGGTCGGCCTGGACCTGCTGCCGGAGGCGCTGCACGCGGCCGGCCACGAGGTCCTCGGCGTACCCGCCGCCCTGCTGCTGTTCGTGGCCGGGTTCCTGCTGGCCCATCTGGTGGAACGCACACTCGCCGCGCGCCGGGCGGCGCACGGGGGCGGCGAACACAGCCACCGGGCGCCCGAGGTGGGCCTGACGGCGGCCGGCGCGATGGTGGGGCACAGCGCCATGGACGGCGTGGCGATCGGCGCGGCCTTCCAGGTGGGCGGCGGCATGGGCGCGTCCGTCGCGCTCGCCGTGATCGCCCACGACTTCGCCGACGGCTTCAACACCTTCACCCTGACCAGCCTGTACGGCAACGCGCGCCGCCGGGCCGTCGGGATGCTGGTGGCGGACGCCTGCGCACCCGTGCTGGGCGCGCTGTCGACCGCGTTCGTCCACATCCCCGCGCCGGTGCTCGGCGGCTATCTCGGTCTCTTCGGCGGCGTACTGCTCTATCTCGCCGCCGCCGAGATCCTCCCCGAGGCCCACCACGAGCACCCGGCCCGCTCCACCCTGCTGTGCACGGTGGCCGGCGTCCTGTTCGTCTGGCTGGTGGTCGGCCTGTCCGGCTGACCGCACGGGCGGTGTCACAGCTTCCCGCCCCGGCCGCCGTCCCGCCGCGGGGGCGCGATCAGCGTCGACAGGTACGGCAGCGGGGCCCCGTCCAGCTCGGCGGCCGGCCGCACCGACTCCTCCGGCAGCCCCAGCGCCGACCCCCACACGGCGTTCCCGAGCCGGCCGGTCTCCGCCAGCGCCTCGGCGACCTCGGCGGCCTGCCGCCCGAACTTGTACGCCACCACCGTCCCCGGCCCGGCCAGCGCCTCCTTCAGCACGGCGGACCCGGCGGTGACCGGTACGAGGGTGAGCGGTTCGGTGCCCTCCGTCAGCACGGCACCGGACCGCGCCGCGAGATCCTGCATGGCGGTGATCCCGGGCACGGTCTCCACGACGAGCCCCGGGACCAGCTCCGCGACGGTCTGCGCGAGATAGGTGAACGTCGAGTACACGTTCGGGTCCCCGATGGTCGCGAACGCCACCGACCCGTGCCGCCGCAGCAGCTCGGCGACCCGGGCACCGGCCGCGTCCCAGGCCGCCTCCCGGCGCGCCCGGTCGCTCCGCTCGTTCAGCGCGAACACCACCCGGACGACCTTGTCCCCGGGCACGTAGTGCAGCACGGTCGCCTCCGCCCGCCCCCGCTCGCCGGAGTCCATCACCGGTACGACGACGACCTCGGCCGCCCGCAGGGCGTTGACCCCCTTGACGGTCACCAGCTCCGGATCACCGGGACCCACCCCGACTCCGACCAGCCTGCTGCTCATGACGTCCGGCACCTCTCCACGAACCGACGGGCGACACCGGGCTCGGACGCCCAGTGCGTGTGCAGATAACTCGCGTGCACCCCCTGCTGTACAAATCCCTCGACCCGCCGGGCCGGGGCGCGCACCCCCCAGGCGGGGGCGGCACCGGCGCCCGGCTCGACGACGGTGCGGTGGAACTCGTGGCCCCGCATCCGCGTCCCCGCCACCGCCAGCACACTGTCGCCGACGGCCACGGCGTCCCGGTAGCCGAGAGTCAGCCGCTCACTCATCCGCGCGGCGGCGTCCAGCACCCCGCACATCGGCTGCCCGTCCAGCTCCCGGCACAGATAGAGCAGCCCGGCGCACTCGGCGGCCACGGGCGCGCCGGAGCGCGCCAGGTCCGCGACGGCCGCCCGCAGCGGCTCGTTGGCGGACAGCTCGGCGGCGTACACCTCGGGGAACCCGCCCCCGACGACCAGCCCGGCCGTCCCCTCGGGCAGCCTCTCGTCCCGCAGCGGGTCGAAGACGGCGACCTCCGCCCCGGCGGCGCTGAGCAGCTCGGTGTGCTCGGCGTAGGAGAACGTGAACGCGGAACCCCCGGCGACGGCGACCACGGGCCGTCGCTCCCCGGCCGGCCGAGCCGTCCCCGGCCGGGTCGGGTGGTGGGCGGGCGAAGGATCCGGGGTCCAGGGGCCGGAGCCGTCCGGCAGGGGGCCCGCCGAGCGTGCCAGCGCCTCCAGGGCGGCCAGGTCGCAGCCCCGGGTCACCTGCGCCGCCATGGCGTCCACGGCATCGACCGCGGCCGAGGTCCGCTCGGCCACCGGCACCAGCCCCAGATGCCGCGACGGCGTCTCCACCCGGGCCGCCCGCCGCAGCGCACCGAGGACCGGCACCCCCGCCGAATCCAGTGCCTCCCGCAGGAGCGACTCGTGCCGGTCGGAGCCCACCTTGTTCAGGATCACGCCCCCGATCCGCACCTGCGGGTCCCAGGACGCGAAGCCGTGCACCAGCGCCGCCACCGACCGCGACTGCGACGACGCGTCCACGACGAGCACGACCGGCGCGCGCAGCAGCTTGGCCACCTGCGCGGTGGAGGCCAGTTCACCCTCCCCGGCGGCCCCGTCGTACAGCCCCATCACGCCCTCCACGACCGCGAGGTCGCAGCCCCGCGCCCCGTGCAGGAACAGCGGAGCGACCAGTTCCGGCCCGCACAGGTACGCGTCCAGGTTGCGCCCCGCCCGCCCGGTGGCGAGCGCGTGGTAGCCGGGGTCGATGTAGTCCGGTCCGACCTTGTGCGGGGACACGGCGAGCCCCCGCGCGGCGAACGCGGCCATCAGCCCCGTGGCGACGGTGGTCTTGCCGCTGCCCGAGGAGGGCGCGGCGATGACCAGCCGGGGCACGGGCGCACTCACCACTCGATGCCCTTCTGGCCCTTCTGACCGGCGTCCATGGGGTGCTTGACCTTGGACATGTCGGTGACGAGGTCGGCGAGGTCCACCAGCCTCTGTGGCGCGTTGCGCCCCGTGATCACGACGTGCTGGGTGCCCGGCCGGGCGCGCAGCACCTCCACGACCTCGTCCGTGTCGACCCAGCCCCAGTGCATCGGGTACGCGAACTCGTCCAGCACGTACAGCCGGTACGTCTCGGCGGCCAGGTCCCGCTTGACCTGCTCCCAGCCCTCGCGGGCCTTCTCCTCGTTGTCCATCTGGGCATCGCGCTGCACCCAGGACCAGCCCTCGCCCATCTTGTGCCAGTCGACGGTCCCGCCCTCGCCGGAGGCGCCGAGCACGCGCAGCGCGTTCTCCTCGCCGACCTTCCACTTCGCGGACTTGACGAACTGGAACACCCCGATGGGCCACCCCTGGTTCCAGGCGCGCAGCGCCAGCCCGAACGCGGCGGTGGACTTGCCCTTGCCGACGCCCGTGTGCACGACGACCAGCGGGCGGTTCCTGCGCTGCCGGGTCGTCAGACCGTCGTCCGGTACGACACTCGGCTGTCCCTGCGGCACTACGCGGCCCTCCTCGACGTTCCCTGTACATCCCTGACCAGCCCGGCGATCGAGTCGGCCCGCAGCTCCTCCAGCGTGACCGCCGTACCGCCCAGCTCCCCGGCCAGCCGGCCGGCGAGCCCCAGCCGCACCGGCCCCGACTCGCAGTCCACGACCACCGAGGCGATCCCGTCGGCCGCGAACAGCCGCGCCGCCCGCTCCGCGAGGGCCACCGGCTCCGCCCCGCCGGTCGCCCGCCCGTCGGTCACCACCACGACCAGCGCCCGCCGCGCCGCGTCCCGCAGCCGCTCCACCCGCAGCACCTCGTGCGCCTTCAGCAGCCCGGCGGCCAGCGGGGTACGGCCACCGGTCGGCAGCGACTCCAGCCGCACCGCGGCGGCGTCGACGGACGACGTCGGCGGCAGCGCCACCTCGGCCGCGGAGCCCCGGAAGGTCACCAGGCCCACCTTGTCCCGCCGCTGGTAGGCGTCGACGAGCAGCGACAGGACGGCGCCCTTGACGGCGCTCATCCGCTGCCGCGCCGCCATCGACCCCGAGGCGTCCACCACGAACAGCACGAGGTTCCCCTCGCGGCCCTCGCGGGACGCCTGCCGCAGATCGTCCCGGCGGATCACCAGGCCGGGACCCGACCGGCCGCGCGCCCGCTGATGCGGGGCGGCGGCCTGCACGGTCGCGGCCAGGTGCAGCTTGGTCAGCGCTCCCCGCGGCCGGCGGGACCCCGTGGTCCGGCCGTGCTCGGTGCGCGCCCGCGACCGCCGCCCGGCGGCACCCTCACCGATCCCGGGCACGCTCAGCACCCTCGCCCTGAAGGGTTCCGCGGCACGCGCCGGGGACCGCTCGCCCGCGCCCGCACCGGACGGCCGGGGCTCCTCGCCGTCCGCGGCCTCCGGCCGCGCGGCGGTGTCCCCGCCCTGCGGACCGGCGTCCGGCTCCGGCTGCCCGCCGCCCCCGCCGGGGCCACCGGGGCCGGGGTCGTCGTCACCGTCCCCGTCCCCGTCCGAGTCGTTCCCGTTCCCGCCGTCCCCGCCGTCCCCGCCGTCCGGGTCGTTCCCGGCGAACTGCTCCAGCGTCTCGTCCAGCTTGTCCTCGTCGAGGCCCGGCGCGTCGAACGGGTTGCGCCGGCGCCGGTGCGGCAGCGCGAGCAGCGCCGCCTGCCGCACGTCCTCGGCGAGCACGTCGGTACGCCCGGCCCACGCGGCCAGCGCGGACGCCGTACGGGCCATCACGATGTCGGCGCGCATGCCGTCCACCTCGAAGGCCGCGCAGGTCGCCGCGATCTGCCGCAGCGCCGCGTCACCCAGCCGCACCTGCGGCAGCAGCTCCCGCGCCGCGACGACCCGCTGCCGTACGGCGGCCTCCTCGCCGGCCCAGCGCGCCGCGAAACCCGCGGGATCGTCGTCGTACGCCAGCCGGCGCCGCACGACCTCCACACGCTGCTCCGGCTCCCGCGAGGCGGCGACCTCCACGGTCAGCCCGAACCGGTCGAGCAACTGCGGCCGCAGCTCGCCCTCTTCGGGGTTCATGGTGCCGACGAGCAGGAAGCGGGCCGCGTGCCGCACCGACACACCCTCGCGCTCCACGTAGGAGGCGCCCATCGCGGCCGCGTCCAGCAGCAGGTCGACCAGGTGGTCGTGGAGGAGGTTGACCTCGTCGACGTACAGGATCCCGCGGTGCGCGTCAGCCAGCAGGCCCGGCTCGAAGGCCTTGACGCCCTCCGCGAGGGCCCGCTCGATGTCCAGGGCGCCGACGAGCCGGTCCTCCGAGGCGCCCACAGGGAGTTCCACCATCCGGGCGGCGCGCACGGCGGCGGGGCCGGTCTCGTGCGGCCCGTCCGGGCACGACGGGTCCGGCGCCGCCGGATCGCACGAGAACCGGCAACCGGGCACCACGGCCACCTCGGGCAGCAGCGCCGACAGCGCCCGCACCGCCGTGGACTTAGCGGTGCCCTTCTCGCCGCGCACCAGCACACCGCCGACCGCCGGTGAGACGGCGTTCAGCAGCAGCGCGAGCCGCAGGTCGTCCTGGCCGACAACGGCCGTGAAAGGGAACGGGGTGGTCACTGGTCGCCCTCCAAGTCGCCTTCCAGCTCCAGATAGGTGGCGCGCAGCCGCTCCAGCGTGTCCGCGTCGGGCTCCGCCCACAGGCCGCGGTCCGCCGCCTCCAGCAGCCGTTCGGTGATGCCGCGCAGCGCCCACGGGTTGGACTTCTTCATGAAGTCCCGGTTCTCCGGGTCGAAGACGTACTCGGCGCTCAGCTTCTCGTACATCCAGTCGTCGACCACGCCGGCCGTCGCGTCGTACCCGAACAGGTAGTCCACGGTCGCCGCCATCTCGAACGCGCCCTTGTAGCCGTGCCGCCGCATGGCCGCCATCCAGCGCGGGTTGACGACCCGCGCCCGGAAGACACGGTGGGTCTCCTCGCCCAGCGTGCGGGTCCGCACCTGGTCCGGTACGGCGCTGTCGCCCACGTACGCCTCGGGGTTGGCGCCCGTCAGGTGCCGGACCATGGCGACCATGCCGCCGTGGTACTGGAAGTAGTCGTCGGCGTCGACCAGGTCGTGCTCGCGGGTGTCGACGTTCTTCGCCGCCACGGCGATCCGCCGGAACGCGGTCTCCATGTCCCCGCGCGCCGCCCGCCCGTCGAGCCCGCGCCCGTAGGCGTAACCGCCCCACACCGCGTACACCTCGGCGAGGTCGGCGTCCGAACGCCAGTTGCGCGCGTCGATCAGCGGCAGCAGGCCGGCGCCGTAGGCCCCCGGCTTCGAGCCGAAGATACGGGCGGTCGCCCGCCGCCGGTCGCCGTGCCCGGCGGTGTCCTCGTCCACGTGCGCCCGCACGTAGTTCGACTCGGCCGGTTCGTCCAGCTCGGCCACCGTCCGCACCGCGTCGTCGATCAGCCCGACGACGTGCGGGAACGCGTCCCGGAAGAAGCCGGAGATGCGGACGGTGACGTCGATGCGCGGCCGCCCCAGCTCCGCCGGCGGGATCACCTCGAAGCCGGTCACGCGGCGCGAGGCGTCGTCCCACACCGGCCGGCAGCCCAGCAGCGCCAGGATCTCGGCGATGTCGTCGCCCTGGGTGCGCATCGCCGAGGTGCCCCACACCGTGAGGCCCACGGACTTCGGGTACGCGCCGGTGTCCTGGAGGTAGCGCTGCACCAGCGAGTCCGCCAGCGACTGGCCGACCTCCCAGCTGAGCCGGGACGGGATCGCCTTGGGGTCGACCGAGTAGAAGTTCCGGCCGGTCGGCAGCACGTTCACCAGGCCGCGGGTCGGGGAGCCCGAGGGGCCCGCCGGGACGTAACCGCCGTCCAGGGCCCGCAGGATGTGCCCGATCTCGTCGGTCGTGCGGGCGAGCCGCGGTACGACCTCCGTGCAGGCGAACTCCAGCACCGTCACGGCGGCCGGCAGTTCATCGGCCAGCACCTCGCGCACCAGGGGGGCGCACTCGGCGGTGGCCCAGCCGCGCGCCTCCATGCCCTCCGCCAGCCGCCGGCACAGCTGCTCCAGCAGGTCGATCGTGTCGGCGGCGGTCCGGGCCGGGCCGTCGACCAGGCCGGTCAGCTCGGCCGGCACCTTCACCCGGGCGCCCGGCTCGGCCAGCAACTCCTTCTCGTCCAGCCCGAAATGAGCCGCGAGCGAGGCCCGCAGGCCGGGGATGGCGTTCGCCTGCCCGCCCCACACCTGCGAGGCCCGCAGCACGGCGAGGACGAGGTTGACCCGGGGTTCGGCGACCGGTCCGCCGCCGAGGATGTGCAGGCCGTCCCGGATCTGCACATCCTTGATCTCGCACAGATAGCCGTCGATGTGCATGACGAACTCGTCGAACGCGGTGTCGTCCGGCTGCTCGTCCACGTGCAGGTCGTGGTGCAGCTCCGCCGCCTTGACCAGGGTCCAGATCTGGGCGCGGACGGCCGGGGCCTTCACCGGGTCGAGGTCGCTGACCAGGGCGTACTCGTCGAGCAGTTGCTCCAGCTTGGCCAGGTCGCCGTACGTGTCGGCGCGGGCCATCGGCGGGACCAGGTGGTCGACGACCGTGGCGTGCCCGCGCCGCTTGGCCTGGGTGCCCTCACCGGGGTCGTTCACGATGAACGGGTAGATCAGCGGCAGGTCGCCGAGGACCGCGTCCGGCGCGCAGCCGGCGCTGAGCCCGAGGCCCTTGCCCGGCAGCCACTCCATCGTGCCGTGCTTGCCCATGTGCACGACCGCGTCGGCGCCGAAACCGTGTTCCAGCCACCGGTAGGCCGCCATGTAGTGGTGGGAGGGCGGCATGTCGGGGTCGTGGTAGATCGCGATCGGGTTCTCGCCGAAGCCGCGCGGCGGCTGGATCATCACCACGACGTTCCCGAACCGCAGCGACGCCAGCACGATGTCGTCGCCGTCCACGTACAGGCCGCCCGGCGGCTCGCCCCACGCCTCGGTCATCGCGTTCCGCAGCCCCGGGTCGAGCTGCTCGAACCAGGCCCGGTAGTCGGCCAGCGGCACCCGGGCGGGCGCCGCGGCCAGCTGCTCCTCCGTCAGCCACTCCACGTCGTGGCCGCCGGCCTCGATCAGCCGGTGGATCAGCTCGTCGCCGCCGGCGGGGTACTCGGTCAGGGAGTAGCCGGCGTCCCGCAGCGCGTCCAGCACCCGCACCGCGGACGCGGGCGTGTCCAGGCCCACCGCGTTGCCGACCCGGGAGTGCTTGGTCGGGTACGCGGTGAACACCAGGGCGATCTTCTTCTCGGCGTTCGGCTTGTGCTTCAGCCGGGCGTGGCGCAGGGCGATCCCGGCGACCCGCGAGGCCCGCTCGGGGTCGGCGACGTACACCGGCACGTCGTCGGGGCCCTGCTCCTTGAAGGAGAACGGGACGGTGACGAGACGGCCGTCGAACTCCGGGATCGCGACCTGCATCGCCGCGTCCATCGGGGACAGGGCCGCGTCGGACTCCTCCCACGCGGCCCGCGAGGAGGTCAGGCACAGGCCCTGGAGGACGGGCACGTCGAGGTCGGCGAGGGCGCCGATGTCCCAGGCCTCCTCGTCGCCGCCCGCCGAGGCCTGGGAGGCGTGCGTGCCGCCGGCCGCGAGGACGGTGGCCACCAGCACGTCGGCCCGCTCCAGCAGCCGGTACAGCCCGGTGTCCGCGCCGCGCAGCGAACCGCAGTACACCGGCAGGGCGTTGGCGCCCTTCGCCTCGATCGCGTCGCACAGCGTGTCCACGAAGGCGGTGTTGCCGCTCAGTTCGTGCGCCCGGTAGAAGAGGACGCCCACGGTCGGGCGGCCGGCCACGACCGGTCGGTCGCCGTGCACCCCGTACTCCGGCATCCCGCGCGGCCCCTCGAAGCCCTCACCGGTCAGCAGCACGGTGTCCGACAGGAACCGGGACAGCTCCAGCAGGTTCTCCGGGCCGCCCTCGACCAGGTACTTCAGCGCCTCGGCGACCACACCGGCCGGCACGGACGACTCGGCCATCAGCTCGGCGTCCGGGACGGCCTCGCCGCCCAGCAGCACGGTCGGGATCCCGGACGTCCGCAGCACCGCCAGCCCGTCCTCCCAGGCGCGCTTGCCGCCCAGCAGCCGTACGACGGCGATGTCCGCGCCCTCCACCAGGGCCGGCAGCTCCCCGGCGACGTCGACCCGGGTGGGGTTGCCGATGCGGTAGCCGGCGCCACAGGCCCGGGCCGCCAGCAGATCCGTGTCGGCGGTCGACAACAACAACACTGTGCTCATGCGGGCGCTCCCGGTGGAATGAAAGGCAGTCCTTGCGGCGCGCCCGACTCGATGAGCCGCCAGAGCGCGTCGGTGTCCGCGTGCTGTTCGATCAGGTCGCCGAGCCGGTCGAGCTGCTCCTCGCGCAGCGCGGCGAAGGAGGTGTCCGGCGCGGGCACGAAGCGGCGGCCCGCGGCGGCGGCCACCTCGCGCAGGAAGGCCCGCCGGAAGCCGTCCGACTCCAGCGAGCCGTGCCAGTGGGTGCCCCAGGTCCGGCCGGCGCGGCAGCCGTCCAGGAAGGGCTCCCCGCCGGTGACCTCGGCGACCCCGTGATGGATCTCGTACCCCTCCACCCGCTCGCCGAGGGCCTCGCCGACGGGCCGGGTGAGGGTCTTCTCGCGGGCGAAGCGGACCCGGACGGGGAGCAGGCCCAGCCCGGGGACGTGTCCGGCGCGGGACTCGACCTCGTCCTCGATGTGCTCGCCGAGCATCTGGAAGCCGCCGCAGATGCCGAGCACGGGGCGCCCCTCGGCGGCCCGCCGCAGGAGCGCGTCCGCCAGCCCGCGGTCCCGCAGCCACTTCAGTGCCCGTACGGTGCCGCGGGTGCCCGGGACCACCACGAGGTCGGCGTCGGCCAGCTCCTCGGGGCGGTCCACGAAGCGCACGACGACGCCCGGTTCGGCGGCGAGGGCGTCCACGTCGGTGAAGTTGGACATCAGCGGGACCGCGCAGACGGCGACCCGCAGCACGTCCGCGCCGACCGGGGGCGTCACCGAGGACTCGCGGACGGTGCCCCGCAGGGACACTCTCAGCCCGTCCTCCTCGTCGATGCCGAGGCCGTGCCGGAAGGGCAGGACGCCGTACGTCCGCCGCCCGGTGAGCCCGTGCAGCATGTCCAGGCCCGGCTCCAGCAGCGACACATCGCCGCGGAACTTGTTCACGAGGAACCCGGCGACCAGTTCCTGGTCCTCGGGGGAGAGCAGGGCGACGGTGCCGAAGAAGGACGCGAAGACACCCCCGCGGTCGATGTCGCCCACCACCAGCACGGGCAGCCGCGCGTTGCGGGCGATGCCCATGTTGACGATGTCCGTCCGCCGCAGGTTGATCTCGGCCGGACTGCCCGCCCCCTCACAGATCACCGCGTCATACGTGCCCCGCAACTCGGCCAGGCAGTCCAGCACCGTGCCGAGCAGGCGCTGCTGGCGCCCCCCGTGGTAGCCGCGCGCGCTCAGCTCCCCGACGGGCTTGCCGAGCAGCACCACCTGGCTGCTCTGCTCGCCGCCCGGCTTGAGCAGCACCGGGTTCATCAGCGCGGTGGGCTCGATCCGGCAGGCCTGCGCCTGCATGGCCTGCGCCCGCCCGATCTCCGCGCCCTCCAGGGTGACGAACGAGTTCAGGGACATGTTCTGCGCCTTGAACGGCGCCACCTTCACGCCCTGGCGGACCAGCCAGCGGCAGATCCCGGCCGTCACGACGCTCTTGCCGGCGTCGGAGGTGGTGCCGGCGACGAGGAGACCCCCGTTCACTTCCCACGTCCCTTCATCAGGCCGCGCGCGGCGAGCGTGGTGCCGAGCGCGAGCAGGCCGACGCGGCGGGAGAGCCGTACGGCCCGGTCGATGTCGGTGACCCGGACGGGCCGTCCGGCGCCGCCGTTGAGCACGGGCCGGTGTTCGACCCGGCCGCCGTAGGAGAGCGTCCCGCCCAGCCGTACACCGAGGGCGCCCGCGAACGCGGCCTCCACCGGCCCGGCGTTGGGGCTCGGGTGCCGGGAGGCGTCGGCCCGCCAGGCCCGCGCGGCACCGCGCGGATCGGGTCCGGCGAGGGTGGCGAGTACGGCGGTGAGCCGGGCCCCGGGCCAGCCGGCGACGTCGTCGAGGCGGGCGGAGGCCCAGCCGTAACGCCGGTGGCGGGGCGACCTGTGGCCCACCATCGCGTCCAGGGTGTTGACCGCCCGGAATCCGAGCAGCCCCGGAACACCGGCCACGGCGCCCCAGACGAGGGCGCCGACCACGGCGTCGGAGGTGTTCTCGGCGACCGACTCGACCACGGCCCGGGCGATGCCGTCGGCGTCCAGCACCTGCGGGTCCCGGCCGCACAGGTGGGGCAGCCGGGCCCGGGCGGCCTCGACATCCCCGGCCTCCAGCGCGCGCCCGACGGCGCGGGCCTCGCGGGCGAGTGAGGTGCCGCCGACGACGGCCCAGGTGGCGGCGGCGGTCAGCGCGGCGGAGACGGCGGGACGGGGGCGTGCGACGCGTGCGGTCAGCGCGCCCAGTGCGACGGCGCCACCGGCGCACACGGCGGTGTGCAGGGCACCCCAGCCGCGGTGGTCGTGCCACAGGGCGCGTTCGACGGCGGTGGCCGCCCGGCCGAACGCGGCGACCGGATGCCCGCGGCGCGGATCGCCGAGGAGCAGGTCACCGAGGAGGCCGGCGGCGGCGCCGTACGCGTAAGTGCGATCGGCACCCATCGGCTCAGCCGGCCGCGGGGGCGGGAGCGGTCCGGGTACGGGTCCTCGAACGGGTCCTCGATGGGCAGCCGAGCATGTCGCTGTAGGTCCTCACTCAGGGTGTCCGCGCCCTGGTTCGACGTGAATCGGCGGCGAGAGTTCCTGGCTCCCGGGGACGACTCCCCGGTGACAGTGGCGGGACCGCGCCGGATTCGCACCGGCTTCCTCTTCTGCCGCCGTAGATGGCCTGGGCAGTCCACCACGCGCCCGGAAGGGCCGTCAACTCGCCGTTGACCTGCGTGGGGAGAGTGTGCCCATCCCCACACCGGGGGACGCGCGGGACGGGCGGGAACAGGACAGAGGCTCCCCGCACCACCGGTGCGGGGAGCCTCCGAGAGGGTCCGGGTCAGGCCTTGGCCACGACGAGGTGGATGCCGTACGCCACCGCCGCCGCGCAGGCCGCGAAGCAGAGGTAGGCGCCGGTGACGGTCAGGCCGGCGGTGCCGCCCTGCGCCACGGCCTTCTCGCGCCGGTTCAGGCCCGCGATGCCGAGGGTGAACAGGGACACCAGGCCCACGGTGGCCACGAGGCTCACTCCGAAGACGGAGCCGAGAGCCGCCCAGTCGATCTTCATGGGGATGCTTCCTTCGGTAACCGGGGTGACCGGGCTCAGACGGTGGCGGCCGGGGCGGCCGGGGGAGCGTGCTCGGTGGCCGGGGCCGGGCTGGTGGCCTGCTGCGGGAAGGCGATGTCCAGGTCGATGGCGACCGGGCCGGCCGGGGGCGGGGTCACGGCGGCGATGGCAGTGGTGACCACACCGGCCGGCTCGCCGGTCTCGTGGACCAGGTGGGTGTGGTCCACGACCTCGCGGCGGGAGAACTTCCAGATCGCGGCGCTGGCGGCGACGAGGAAGACGGCGACGGCGGCGGTGCCCCAGTCACCCAGGCCGGTGACGGACTCGGCACCCGCGCCGACCAGCGCGGCGGCCGGAAGGGTGAGCGCCCAGGCGATGAACATACGGGTCGCGGTGGACCAGCGGACCACACCGCCCTTGCGGCCGAGGCCGGCGCCCATCACCGAGCCGGAGACGACGTGGGTGGTGGAGAGGGAGAAACCGAGGTGGGAGGAGGCCAGGATGGCGGTCGCGGCGCTGGTCTGGGCGGCGAAGCCCTGGCGCGGCTCCAGGTCGGTCAGGCCCTTGCCCATGGTGCGGATGATGCGCCAGCCGCCGATGTAGGTGCCGAGCGCGATGGCCAGGCCGGCGGAGAGGATCACCCAGGTGGGAGGGTTGGAGCCGGGGGCGATGGAGCCGCCCGCGACGAGGGCGAGCGTGATGATGCCCATCGTCTTCTGGGCGTCGTTGGTGCCGTGGGCCAGGGAGACCAGGCCGGCGGAGGCGATCTGGCCGGCGCGGTAGCCCTTGCGGGTGGCCTCGCCGTCGGCGGTGCCGCCGATGCCGTAGGAGAACCGGGTGGCCAGCAGCGAGGCGAGGCCCGCCACGATCGGCGCGGCGACCGCGGGGAGCAGCACCTTGGTGACCAGGACGTCACCGTGGACGGCACCGAAGCCGGCGGAGGCGACGGTGGCACCGACCAGGCCGCCCATCAGGGCGTGCGAGGAGCTGGAGGGCAGGCCCACCAGCCAGGTCAGCAGGTTCCAGAGGATCGCGCCGACCAGGGCGGCGAAGATGACCTCGGGACGGATGCCGCTCTCGTCGACGAGACCCTTGGAGATCGTGTTCGCGACCTCCACGGAGAGGAAGGCGCCCACAAGATTGAGGGCGGCGGACAGCGCCACCGCGATCTTGGGCTTCAGGGCGCCTGTGGAGATGGTGGTGGCCATCGCGTTCGCGGTGTCGTGGAAACCGTTCGTGAAATCGAACGCGAGAGCGGTTACCACCACTATCGCGAGGATCAGCGAGAAGCTTTCCATTTACCCAGGCAATCGTTCGAGGTCATTGGCAGGATGAACGTAGGCAACCTGGGTGAACGGAAGATGAACTGGGACCGGCGTGAGAGTGACTGTCGGACGCGTTCGGCGTGCCGCTCCGCCCGGACGCCCCATGCGCCCCTTGGCTACTGGCCGCGCGCGAACGTCCGCAGCCGGCTCACGGAGCCGTCGAAGAGATTCTGGTCACCCGGCAGCGTGCCCCCGATGCCGTACTGCCAGAACGTCCAGTACCGCCAGCCGCCCGGCAGTGTGCCCGGCCGCGCGGTGCCGTGCCGGGCGATCCACAGCGGGTTCGAGCCGGCGAAGGCGTGGCTGTTGCCGGTGCACAGCTTCCACCACTGGGTCGTGGTGTAGATGACCGGGCGGCGGCCGGTCCGCCGCCTGACCTCGTCGCTGAACGACCGGATCCAGCCGACCATCCGCGCCCTGCCCAGGCCGTAGCACTTGTGCCGGGTGCTGTACGGGTTGTACTCGACGTCCAGCGCCGGCGGCAGCGTCCAGCCGTCCGCCTGCCAGTCGCCGCCGTGGCGCACGAAATACGCGGCCTGCCGGGCGCCGGAGGAGCGGTCCGGCAGGGCGAAGTGGTACGCGCCCCGGATCAGGCCCGCCGTGCGCGCGCCGGTGTACTGCCCGGAGAAGTAGGGATTGCGGTACGTCGTGGACTCGGTCGCCTTGACGTAGACGAACCGCGCGCCCTTCGCCCGGGCGGCCGGCCAGTCGACCCGCTTCTGATGGGACGACACGTCGTGCCCACGGGGGAACGTCGTGGCCGACTCCACCGGTCCGGCCGACGCGGTGGCGGTCCCCGCGAGGGCGAGGGTCGCCGTGGCCGCCGCCGCGAGGGCGCCGGCGCGGCGGACAAGGGTGTGTGTAGGGGCCATGCGTCTCTCCGGTGTGACGGACGGCCGGACCCCGCGGGCAGCGGCGGTCGTCCGGATCGTCCAGTGGGCAGGAGTGGGCAGGAGTGGGCAAGAGACCATTGAAGGACCGGGGATCACATAACCCGTGTCCGTTTCAGGCGTTTCGCGACCGGATCCGCCCGTTCGGTGGTACGGCTCCTGGTACGGCTCCGGGCGCGGCCCTCGTCGGGAAGTGACCGGTCCGCACCCGGGGCACCGGGCCGGCTGGCAGGATCGCCGCATGGCTGAACCGCGGCGGAACCCGGCAGAAGCGGAAGACATCCGGCAGGAAGAGGGCCGCCTCTGGGCGGAACTGGTCGCGACGGCACGCAGGACCGTCGCCGACGGACTCGTGGTCGGCACCTCCGGCAACGTCTCCGCGCGCCTCGGCGATCTCGTGCTGGTCACCCCGACGGGCGTCCCCTACGACCGGCTCGCCCCCGGCGACATCACCGGCGTCGACCTGACCGGCCGCCGGGTGCTGGGCACCCTGGCGCCGACCAGCGAACTGCCCATGCACCTCGCCGTCTACCGCACCACCGACGCCCGGGCCGTCGTCCACACCCACGCCGTGCACGCCACCGCCGTCTCCACGCTCGTCAACGAGCTCCCGCTGATCCACTACATGGCCGGCGCCCTCGGCGGCCCCGTCCGGGTCGCCCCCTACGCCACCTACGGCACCGACGAGCTGGCCGAGCACATGCTCCGCGCCCTCGACGGCCGCTCCGGCTGCCTGCTCCGCAACCACGGCACGATCACGTACGGTGCCACCCTCGACCAGGCCTACGACCGCACCGCCCAGCTGGAGTGGATGTGCCGCCTGTGGCTCACGGCGTCCTCCGTGCCGGGCCTGACACCGTCCCTGCTCTCGGAGGCACAACTGGCCGAAGCCGGGGAACGCTTGAAGGGGTACGGCCAACGGAGGTGACCCCTTGCCACCCAGCCCACCGAACAGGGCCCCGCACACCCCGGCCCTCGACACGCCCCCGCCCCGCCTTCTCCGGCTCCGCCGCGCTTCCGGGGGGCGGGTTCTCCGGCTCCGCCGGGCTTCCGGGGGGCGGCAGCGGTCGCCCGGGCGCGTTCCCGCGGGCCGGCCGCCCAGGTCGCGTCTGGCTTCCGAGGGCCGGCCGCCCAGGTCGCGTCTCGCTCCGGGGGGCCGGCCGCCCAGGCTCCGGCATGCTTCCGGGGTCCCGTTTCCCCGGTTCCGTCTCGCTTCCGGGGTCCGGGCGTCGTCCTGGTTCCGGCGCGCTCTCGGGAGCCGAACGCTCCGGTTCCGCCGGGCTTCAGGGGACCGGCTCCCCGTCTTCCGGCGCGACGGCGCTCGGCCACGGCGTACGGGCCCGGCGGTGGCGGTCCGGGGCGCCCCGCCCCGGACCTCACCCCCGCCCACCGCTCCGCTGGCCGGTGGCGCACCCCGCCCCGACACTGGACCCGTGCGCACCGTCAGAGCCACCGCCACCGCGGTCACCGCCGCCGTCGCCGCCGGCCTGGCCTCCGTGGCCCTCGGACGGCTCGCCAGCGACGCCGCGCTGAAGGCGCCCGCGGGCCGCCCCCTGCCCACCGAACCCCGTCTCACCGTGCACGGCACGGACGCCGGCCGGATCACGCTGACCCGCGACCTGGCCACCCTGCGCCCCGGCACCTACGGCCTCGCCGGCGACGGCAGCCACGCGGTCGTCGGCCCCGTCCTGGAGGCGCCCCGGCACACCGCCGACACCGTCGTACGCCGCCTGGAACGCGTCACCCACGGCACCTTCGCCCCCGGCGACGCGGTGTGGCTGACCCCCAACCTGTACGTCGGCAACCCGGGCACCGCCCTCGGCCTCGACCACACGGACGTCGACGTGCCCGGCGAACTCGGCCCGCTGCCCGCCTGGTTCCTGCCCGGCCACCGGGACACCTGGGTGATCGCCGTGCACGGCCTCGGCACCACCCGCGAGCAGGTCCTCAACGTCCTGGGCTTCCTGCACGGCCGCAGCCTGCCCGTCCTCGCCCTCGCCTACCGGGGCGACCTCGGCGCCCCCCGCCCTCCGGACGGGCTGAACCACCTCGGCGAGACCGAGTGGCGCGACGTCGACGCGGCGATCCGCTACGCCGTCGGCCGCGGCGCCCGCCGGGTCGTCCTGCTCGGCTGGTCCACCGGCGCCACCATGGCCCTGCACGCGGCCGGGCACTCCACCGTCCGCGAGCACGTCGCCGGACTCGTCCTCGACTCGCCGGTGCTCAACTGGCAGGCCACGCTGCGCGCTCTGGCGACGGCCCGCCACACCCCCCGGCCGCTGCTGCCGCTCGCGGTGCGGGCCGCGCAGGGCCGGGCCGGACTGCACACCGGCCGGATCACCGAGGACACCGGGCCGGCGCTGCTCCGTGTCCCCACCCTGCTCATCCATGGCCCGGACGACCGGGTCGCCCCCTGGCAGTTCTCCCGCCGGCTCGCCCGGCACCGCGCCGACCTCGTCGCCCTGCACACCGTGCCGGGGGCCCCGCACGCGGCGATGTGGAACGCGGACCCCGGCGAATACGAGGAACGCCTGCGCCGGTTCCTGACCCCGCTGATGTGACCCCCGGCGCCGGGGCGCGGCCCGCCCCGGCCCGAGCCGTTCCGCTTGCGGCCGTACGACTGGCCGGAACATGCCCTCCCGACCGCCCTGTCACCCGGTGCGTTGGCCACCCCCGTCGCCCCCCGTGACATTCCGTTTGGGTTTTCGGACCATCAACCGGAAGACTGCACCCGTGACGTCCCGTATCCCGCGCGACTCCAGGCTCCGCCTCGTCCGACCACGACCCCTGGCCGCCGCCCCCAGAGCTGTGAACCAGCGGCACCCGCGCCGCGCCGCACCCCGGCCGCCGGAGGGCACGCCCGCACCCGCCGAGCTGGCCGGAATGGCCCGCACCGGTCTGGCCGGCGCGGTCCGTGTGGCCCGCTGGGCGGACGCCGCCCTCGGCCCCGGCCGGGACGGCGCCACCGCCGACGGCAAGGCCACCCTCTCCGAGGCCACCGCGGAACGCGCCGCCGCCGACCTGGGACTGAGCCCCGCTCAGATCCGCGCCGACTGGGACACCGCCCGCCTCGCCGGGCTCGTCGAGGTGCACGGCGACGACGCGCGCCCCGGCTGGCGTCTGCGCGCGTGGGACCGCGACGACAGCGCCGTCCTGCGCGGCTGGGTCGCCCTCTTCGACGCCTGGTCGCTCGCCTGCCCGGAACCCGAAGCGCACGAGCCCGCCGCCGTCGCCGAGGTCGTCTCGGCCATGCCCCAGGTGCTCTCCTTCCTTCAGCTGTCCGCCGGTCCCGTCCCGGTCGAGCAGCTGCTCGACCTGCTCCAGCAGCGGGTCACCGAACTGCGCACCGAACGCTGCGAGGTCTCCTACGAGCCCGGCACCGGCCGGCCCGCCGGATCCCCCGCCCCGGCGGAACCGGCCCCCGCCGAGGCCCCCCTCGCCCCGCTCCTCGACTGGGCGCTGCGGGCCCTCGCCTCCGTCGGCGCCCTCACCTACGGCGCCGGCCAGGCCACCCTCACCCCGCTGGGCAGCTGGGCGGTGTGGGTCAAGCTGGAGCAGATCTGCGTGGCCGCGCAGAGCCCCGCCGGCAACATCGAGCAGTCGGCCGAGGACATGCTCCGCGGCTGCGCGCAGCTCCGCCCCAACGCGGCCCGCGCCGAGTACCGCGCCTGGCTCGCCGCCCGCCCCGTCGGCAGCGCCGTCACCGAGCTGATCCACGCCGCCCGCGGCGACGACGCCCTGCTGCGCGGCCTGGCCTTCGAGGCGCTGCGCGTCGTCGGCGCCCCCGCCGAGCCCGAGGTGCGGGCCGTCGTGGACGAGCCCGCCCTGCGGCCCTACGCCCTGCTGTGGCTCGCCGAGCACGACGGCGTCGACCCCGAGGACGCCCACGAGGCCCTCACCCGCGAGGAGGCCACCTGGCTGTGGGTGGACACCGCCGCCGCCGTCGCCGACCACGGTGAGGCGCCGATGCTGGTCCGGCACCTGGAGTCCGCGGTGCAGCCCACCGTCCCCCAGCTGCTCGACGAGGTCCGCGCCGTCGGCCACCCCCGCACCGTGCAGGTCCTGGTCGCGCTCGCCGCCGCCCACCCCGACCCGGCCCTGGCCAAGGCCGTGCGCCGGGCCGCGTTCCAGGTGCACACCGGCCGGTGAGCGGCGCGGGGCCGGGTCAGACGCCGATCTCGGGGGCGTACGTGCCGAAGCTCCAGACGTTGCCCTCGCCGTCCCGCGCCAGGTAGTCCCGCGAGCCGTACTCCTGGTCCGTCGGCGGCATCAGGATCTCCACGCCGTGCGCCACGGCCCGCTCGTGGTGGGCGTCCACATCGTCCACCACGACGTAGACCCCGGCGGGTCCGCCGTCCCTCAGCGCCGTGTCGAAGACGCCGCCGCGGCCTCTGGAGCCGATCATCACCGCGCCGTTGCCCTGGACCAGCTCGGCGTGCAGCACCGTGCCGTCCGCCGTCTCGTACACCGACAGCTCGGTGAAGCCGAGGGCCTCCGTCAGCTGTCTGATCGCCGCCTTCGCGTCCGCGTACAGCAGCGTGGGGCAGATGCCCGGCCGTGCGCCACCCGTGCCCGCCATGCCGACCACTCCTTCGCGCATCGCTTCCGGTGTCTTCCGAGTGTGGCAGGCGCCACCGACAACACCCCGGCCGAGCGGCACCGCCCGGGCCCCCGGGCGGGCGACGTACCGGCCCCGCCGGAGCCCGGCGCCCCCGCCCGGCCACCGGATCCGGTTCTCCCACGCCGGGGCCCGCACGCGCGGACGTAGAAAAAACCGCTTGCCCGGCCCCGTTAGACTTGGCCCATGGCCATTCTCCTCGCGCATTAGACGGCGGGAACGTCCGCAGCCGCCCACCCGTCAATTCCGTACGCCCTGGAGTCTGTCCTTGATCTCCGCCTCCGGTATCGAGCTGCGCGCCGGTGCGCGCGTCCTCCTCGAGAACGCCAGCTTCCGTGTCGCCAAGGGCGACCGCATCGGTCTCGTCGGCCGCAACGGCGCCGGCAAGACCACCCTCACCAAGTGCCTGGCCGGTGAGGGCGTCCCCGCCGGCGGCACGATCACCCGCTCCGGTGAGGTCGGCTACCTGCCGCAGGACCCCCGCACCGGTGACCTGGACGTCCTCGCCCGCGACCGCATCCTGTCCGCGCGCGGTCTCGACGTACTGATCCGCAAGATGCGCGACAACGAGCAGCGCATCGCCAACGGCCAGGGCGCCACCCGCGAGAAGGCCCTCAGGCAGTACGAGCGCCAGGAGACCGAGTTCCTCACCAAGGGCGGCTACTCCGCCGAGGCCGAGGCCGCCACCATCGCCGCCGCGCTGAATCTGCCCGACCGGGTGCTCGGCCAGCCCCTGCACACCCTGTCCGGCGGTCAGCGACGCCGTATCGAGCTGGCCCGGATCCTGTTCTCGGACGCGGACACCCTGCTGCTCGACGAGCCGACCAACCACCTCGACGCGGACTCGATCGTCTGGCTGCGCGACTACCTGAAGACCTACCGCGGCGGCTTCATCGTGATCTCCCACGACGTCGACCTGGTCGAGACGGTCGTCAACAAGGTGTTCTACCTGGACGCCAACCGCTCCCAGATCGATGTCTACAACATGGGCTGGAAGCTCTACCAGCAGCAGCGCGAGGCCGACGAGAAGCGCCGCAAGCGCGAGCGCGCCAACGCCGAGAAGAAGGCCGCCGCGCTGCACACGCAGGCCGACAAGATGCGCGCCAAGGCCACCAAGACGGTCGCCGCGCAGAACATGGCCCGCCGCGCGGACAAGCTGCTGTCCGGCCTGGAGGCGGTCCGCCAGTCCGACAAGGTCGCCAAGCTGCGCTTCCCCGACCCCTCGCCCTGCGGCAGGACCCCGCTGATGGCCGAGGGCCTGTCGAAGTCGTACGGCTCGCTGGAGATCTTCACCGACGTCGACCTGGCCATCGACCGGGGTTCCCGGGTCGTCATCCTCGGCCTCAACGGCGCCGGCAAGACGACGCTGCTGCGTCTGCTCGGGGGCGTGGAGCGGCCCGACACCGGTCAGGTCGTCCCCGGCCACGGCCTCAAGCTCGGCTACTACGCGCAGGAGCACGAGACCCTGGACCCCGACCGCACGGTCCTGGAGAACATGCGCTCGGCCGCCCCCGACATGGACCTGGTCGACGTCCGCAAGGTGCTCGGCTCGTTCCTGTTCTCCGGCGACGACGTCGACAAGCCCGCCGGTGTCCTCTCCGGCGGCGAGAAGACCCGGCTGGCCCTCGCCACGCTCGTCGTCTCCTCGGCGAACGTGCTGCTCCTGGACGAGCCGACCAACAACCTCGACCCGGCCAGCCGGGAGGAGATCCTCGGCGCCCTGCGCACCTACAAGGGCGCGGTCGTCCTGGTCACCCACGACGAGGGTGCCGTCGAGGCGCTTCAGCCGGAGCGGATCATTCTGCTCCCGGACGGCGTCGAGGACCTGTGGGGTTCCGACTACGCGGATCTCGTCGCCCTGGCGTGATCGAAGGCCTGATCCACTGCGTATGGATCATTCGGCCGATCCGTGATCCACCATCTGTGTGAGATCTCCTCGTATCGAGGTGTGTCGTACACGGATTTTCCGGCCGATCTCCCGGCAGTCGGGGGATCGGCCGTTTCGCGTCTCTGACCTGCTGCTTCGCGAATCCACCCGTTCGGACCCACGGACACCGCCGCATGGAATGTCCGATTCCGATTGTGGGGACCGACTCCTGTCGTCACAACGATGTCGCACGGACCTTGCCGAATGGGTGGCCATCGGGCCCGGAAGGGGTGATCATGAGGAGAACCAGAGCGCACTTCCCATGAGGAGGCACGGGTGGCCGAGACTCTGAAGAAGGGCAGCCGGGTGACCGGCGCCGCGCGCGACAAGCTCGCGGCAGACCTGAAGAAGAAGTACGACTCCGGTGCGAGCATCCGGGCGCTGGCCGAGGAGACCGGCCGCTCGTATGGCTTCGTACACCGGATGCTCAGTGAATCGGGCGTCACGCTGCGTGGACGCGGCGGAGCGACCCGGGGCAAGAAGGCCGCGACGTCCTGACGCCGGGCGGCCCATCGGCTTCGATGGTGGCCACCCGGTCGGCGGACTGACCGGCCGGGTGGTTACTGTGCAGTCACTTAGCTCTGCTCTGCTGACCGCACCCATCGGAGGCGCCCCATGGCTTCGCCCGACCAGGACCTCATTCCTGTACTCGACAAGGACGGCGTACGGCTCACCGTCGACGACGCGCTCGCCACGGTGACGCTGACCAATGCGGCCAAGCGCAACGCCCAGAGCCCCGCTCTGTGGCGGGCGCTCGCCGAGGCCGGTCAGCTGCTGCCGGGCTCCGTCCGGGTCGTCGTGCTGCGCGGCGAGGGCAAGTCCTTCTCCGCCGGGCTGGACCGGCAGATGTTCACCCCGGAGGGAATCCCGGGCGAGCCGTCCTTCATGGAACTCGCGCGCCGTGACGACGCCGGGCTCGACGCCACCATCGCCGAGTACCAGGAGGCGTTCACCTGGTGGCGGCGGAACGACATCGTGTCCATCGCGGCCGTCCAGGGCCATGCCATCGGCGCCGGCTTCCAGCTCGCGCTCGGCTGCGACCTCCGGGTCGTCGCCGACGACGTGCAGTTCGCCATGCGTGAGACCAGCCTCGGACTCGTTCCCGACCTGACCGGCACCCACCCGCTGGTGAGCCTCGTCGGATACGGCCGCGCGCTCGAGATCTGCGTGACCGGACGGTTCGTCGGGGCCGAGGAGGCGGTGACGAGCGGCCTGGCCAACCTCGCCGTGCCCGCGGCGGAACTCGACGCGGCGGTGCGGGACCTGGCCGCGGCGGTGCTGGCCGCGCCCCGGGACGCCGTGGTGGAGACCAAGGCGCTGGTGCGGGGCGCGCAGGGCCGGGACTACGACACCCAGCGCGCCGCCGAGCGCGCCGCACAGACCCGCCGCCTGCGGGACCTGGCCGGCCTCGGCGAATAGCCCCACGCGCGTGCCGGCCGCACCACCGCCGCCGGCACCGCACGGCTGCTGCCGGCGTCCCTACGGCGCCCGGTCCACCGCCGGCTCCGCCGGTCCACCGCCGACTCCGTCTGTACGGTGCCGGGTCCGTCTGTACGGCGCCTGGTCCGCCGCCGGCTCTCTGTCCGTACGGCCACCCGGTCCGCCGAACACTGCCGTATGGCCGGTGAACGACTGGTGTGAGGCCCGTCGGGCGGGCCGGGCTCGCACTCACGGCCCGCCCGGTCCGCCGGGCTCGCGCTCTCGCCCGTCCGGCCCCGCCGGGCCGCACCCACGGGCCCGCCGGGCTCGCGCTGACGGCCCGTCGGGTTCGCCGGGCTCGCGCTCACGCCCGTCCGGCGCCGGCGGGCCGGACCCACGGCGCCGCCGGGCCGCCGTCGCCGGTCGGCTAGAAGCCGTGCATCATGCCCCCGTCGACGGGCACCATGAGGCCGGTCAGATAGGACGCGGCCGGGGACAGCAGGAACGCGGCCACCCTGCCGAACTCCTCCGGCGTGCCGTAACGGCGCAGCGGGATGCGTGACTCGTTCGCCCTCCGGGTGGCCTCGGGGTCCGCGGACAGGGCGTCCAGCTCGCGCACGCGGTCCGTGTCGATCCGCGACGGCAGCACCCCCACCACCCGGATCTTCCGAGGGCCCAGCTCGTCCGCGAGCGACTTGGCGAATCCGGCGAGTCCGGGCCGCAGCCCGTTGGAGATGGTCAGCCCCGGGATGGGCTCGTACACCGACCCCGACAGCACGAATCCGATGACCCCGCCCGCCGTCAGCTCGGCCGCCGCCGCGCGGGCGACGCGTACCGCGCCGAGGAACACCGACTCGAACGCGCCGCGCCACTGCTCGTCGGTGTTGTCGGCGACGAACCCCGGCGCCGGCCCGCCCACGCTCACCAGCACCCCGTGGAAACCGCCGAAGTGCTCACGCGCGGCGGCGATCAGCCGCTCGGCGGCGTCCGGGTCGGCGTTGTCCACGGCCACGCCCACCGCGTTCGGGCCCAGCGCGGCGGCGGCGTCGGCGACCCGCTGCTCGTCCCGGCCGGTGATGACCACCTTCGCCCCGTCGGCGACGAGTTCCCGCGCGGCGGCGTTGCCCAGCCCGCGCGTGGCTCCGGTGACGACGTACACCCGGTCCTTCAGTCCAAGATCCATGGCCCCTATCCTGCCTCGTCGTCCCCGAACAGGGTGAGGGCGGTGTTGACCAGGGCGACGTGACTGAACGCCTGCGGGTAGTTGCCCAGCTGGCGGCCGTCCACCGGGTCGTACTCCTCGGCCAGCAGCCCCACGTCGTTGCACAGGCCCACCAGCCGGTCGAACAGCTCCCGCGCCTCCTTCGTCCGGCCGGTCCGGTGCAGCGCGTCGGCCAGCCAGAACGAGCAGGCCACGAAGGCACCCTCGGCACCGGGCAGCCCGTCGATCCCCGAGCCCGCGTCCTCGGTGTCGTAGCGGCGCAGGAAACCGCCGTGCCCGAGTTCGCCGCGGATCGCGTCGACCGTGCCGACGACCCGCGGGTCGTCCGGCGGCAGGAATCCGACACGGGGGATGAGCAGCAGCGCGGCGTCGAGTCCGCGGGAACCGTAGTACTGGGTGAAGGTGTTCCGCTCCCGGTCGAAGCCCTTCTCGCACACCTCCCGGTGGACCTCGTCGCGCAGGCCGCGCCAGCGCTCCAGATCGCCGCGCAGCTCCGGGTGCCGCTCCAGGGTGCGCACGGCCCGGTCGAAGGCCACCCACACCATCACCTTGGAGTGCACGAAGTGGCGCCGGCCGCCGCGCACCTCCCACAGGCCCTCGTCCGGCTGCCGCCACGCCGACTCCATGTACTCCATCAGCGCACGCTGCATGGCCCACATGTGCGGCTTCGTGGGCAGGCCCCCGCCGCGGGCCAGCGACAGCGAGTCCATCACCTCGCCGTACACGTCCAGCTGGAGCTGGTCGACGGCGCCGTTGCCGGTCCGCACGGGGGAGGAGCCGGCGAAGCCGGGCAGCCACGGCAGGTCCGTCTCCGGCAGCCGCCGCTCGCCCGCGACGCCGTACATGATCTGGAGGTCGGCCGGGTCGCCGGCGACCGCGCGCAGCAGCCAGTTCCGCCACGCCTCGGCCTCCTCGTCGTAGCCCGCGGTGAGCAGTGCGCCGAGGGTGAGGGTGGAGTCGCGCAGCCAGCAGTAGCGGTAGTCCCAGTTGCGCACCCCGCCCGGCTGCTCGGGCAGTGACGTGGTCGCCGCGGCGACGATTCCGCCGGTCGGGGCGTAGGTGAGGGCCTTGAGGGTGATCAGGGAGCGGACGACCGCGTCCCGGTGGGGACCGTCGTACCGGCACCGCCGCGCCCACCGCCGCCAGTCGGTGACGCTGTGCTCCAGCGCCTCGTACGGGTCGATGAGCGGCGGGCGCTTCTCGTACGAGGGGTGCCAGGTGAGCACGAACGCGATCCGTTCGCCCTCCTCGACGGTGAACCGCGCGTGGGTTGCGTGGTCCTCGCCCCAGGCGTCCACGGCCGGCTCGGTGCGCAGCCAGACGGAGTCCGGGCCCGCGACGGCCACCCGGTGGCCGTCCACGCGCCGCATCCACGGCATGACCGAGCCGTAGTCGAAGCGGAGGCGGAGCGTGCTGCGGACGGTGACCCGGCCGCTGAGGCCCTCCACGATCCGTACGACGTCGGGGGCGCGCTCGCGCTGCGGCATCAGGTCGGTGACCCGCACCGTGCCGTCCGCCGTCTCCCACTCGGTGTCGAGGACGAGGGTGTCGGACCGGTAGGCGCGGCGGGTGCAGACGTCCGCCCCCTCGGGGGCGACCCGCCAGTGGCCGTGGTTCTCGTCGCCCAGCAGCCGGGCGAAGCAGGCGCCGGAGTCGAAACGGGGCAGACACAGCCAGTCGACGGAGCCGTCCCGCCCGATCAGGGCCGCGCTCTGCTCGTCGCCGATGAGGGCGTAGTCCTCGATGCGCGCGTTCACGGGATGCGGTTTCCCGGTGGACCAGAGGGCCAACCAGGGGGTGCGCCGCCGGGGTGATCCCGGGAACCGTCGGCGCCGCAGAGCCGACAGCACCCCGGTGGGCGGTGTCCGCCTCGGACCTGGGCGGTCTCCGCCTCGGACCTGGGCGGTGCGCGCCTCAGACCGTGGCCGGCTCGATCTCCTCCGGCTTCCGCTCGGCCGCGGCCTCCTCCCGGTCGCGGATCTCGCGCCGGACCAGGAACCACCAGCCGACCGGTACGGCCGCCGCGAACAGCCACCACTGGATCATGTACGCGTAGTTCAGCGGGGCGTCCTCGCTGCCCGGGTCGGAGATCTGCTCGGGGGAACCGCCCCTCGCCGCGGGCGCGGTCTGCTCGACGTAGCCGCCGAGTACCCGCGCGCCCAGGCGGTGCGCCTCCTCCGCGCTGTTGATCAGCATGATCTGCCGGTCGGGGAGACCCTTGACGTTCTTGATGCCGCTCGCCGCGGTGGTCTCGTCGGCCTTCAGCCGTCCGGTGATCGTGGTCCGGCCGGCCGGCGGGGCGGGGATCTTCGGGAACGCGGTCTGCACGCCGTTCGCGGGGATCCAGCCGCGGTTGACGAGCAGCACCTTGCCGTCCGTGAGCACCAGGGGGGTCAGGACGTGGAAGCCGACCTCGCCGTCGGCGCTGGTGCGGCGCCGGACCACGACCTGCCTGGCGGTGTCGAAGGTGCCGGTGGCGGTGACCGTGCGGTACTTCTGCGTGCGGGTCACGGCGTGCCCGGGAGACGTGAGCCGCTCCACCGGGACCGGTTCGGCGTGCAGCGCGGCGGAGACCAGGTCGTTACGGGCGGTGCGCTCCTGGTACCGGTGCTGCTGCCAGAAACCCAGCTTGATCATCGTCGGGATCAGCGCGATCGCGACGAGGGTGAGGATCACCCACTGGCGGGACAACAGGAAGCGGTAGCGGTGCACCCCACGACGGTACCTCCGGGCCGCGGGGTGCAATCAGGCGGGTACCGGGTCACACCCGGTCGACGATGCCCGCGTTTCCCTCGGCGCGGGCGCAGTGCGCGCCGCAGAACCAGTGCCCGTCGACGTCGACACCCTGGCCGATGATCTGCACGCGGCAGTGCTCGCAGATCGGGGCCATGCGGTGGATCGCGCACGAGAAGCAGTCGAAGACGTGCACCGCGCCCTGCGCGTGCACCTCGAAGGTCATTCCGTAGTCATTGCCGCAGACTTCACATGTCGCCATGGGCCACAGGGTGAGCCGTCGCCGATCCGCGGGCGAGCCGGCGCCGGGTGAGTCGTGCGGCAATCACCCGTTCGTACGGTGACCCGCCGGGGCGAGGGTTGACCGGCGGACCCGCCGCCCGGTTCACCCGTCGGCGGGCTCGACGTCGCCGAGCAGCTGCCCGAACGCGGCCTCGTCCACGACCGGCGTGCCGTACTGCCGGGCCTTGACCGTCTTCGAGGTGCCCGAGTCCGGGTCGTTGGTCACCAGCAGGCTGGTCAGCCGGGAGATGCTGGTGGCGACGTGCAGTCCGGCCTGCACGGCCCGGTCCTCCAGCAGTTCGCGCTCAGTGGACGTGTCACCCGAAAAGGCTACCCGCATGCCCTGTTTGAGGCGTTTGCCCTCTTCGTAACGGCCTGGGTTGGGATGCGGACATACCGGACGTTTGCGGGAGGGGCGCCAACCGCCGGACGGGTAGCCGCCGTAGCCGCCCGACGCCTGCCGGGGCACGGACCGGTCCGACCACTCGGTCAGTGGCCGGCACTCCAGCAGCGGCAGCCGTACGCCGCCCACCGCCGCGGCCCGCAGGCTCGGCCGGAACGCCTCCGCCAGCACGCGCGCGTCGTCCAGCGCGTGGTGCGCCCGCTGCTGCACCACCCCGAAGTGCGCGGCCAGCGACTCCAGCTTGTGGTTGGGCAGCGGCAGGCCCAGCTCCTTGGAGAGCGCGATGGTGCACAGCCGTTGCCGCACCGGCGCCTCGCGCCGCACGCGCGCGTACTCACGGGCGATCATCTGCCAGTCGAAGACGGCGTTGTGCGCCACGAGGACCCGGCCGTCCAGGCGGGCGGCGAACTCCTCGGCGATGTCCCCGAACAGCGGCGCGCCCTCCAGCACGTCACTCGTCAGACCGTGTATCCACACCGGCCCCGGATCGCGCTCCGGGTTGACCAGCGTGTACCAGTGGTCCTCGACCTCACCGCGCCCGTCCAGCCGGTACACGGCCGCGGAGATGATGCGGTCGTCGCGGGCCAGACCGGTGGTCTCCACGTCAACGACCGCGTATCCGCGCGGATACGCGGCCGGCCACGGGGTGGGGGAGGACACGGCGGTCGCATGGTCTTCGAGCATGGTCCCTGAGGATACGGGCCACGACTGACAGCGCCCTCCGTCAGGTACCGGCCGCGCCGCACGGGCTCGCCCGCCGCCCACGCGCGCGTGCCGCAACACCGGGAGCGCACCGTCGAGTTCGGTCCGCGCCCACAGGGGCGCCCCGGCACCGCCACCGGGCCCCCGGCCGCCGGCGGTCCGGACGGCGCGGTACGCGGCCGTGTACCGGGGCCGGCAACACGTGCTCACCGGCGATGTCTTCACCCGCCCGGGCATCGGCGCCCTGCGGCCTCCCACCGGCCCGCCATCCTGAAAGTTGCGCCCGTTCGGGGATGGTATGCCCCGTATGACCCTTCGGCTGTAGCCCCGTACCCTGGGCGCCGGTTGGCCCGTACCCCGGCGAACTGCTCCACCGGTCGACCGGGTTGGCGGAGCCGCCGCAGAGGGCCGGTCCGGCACCACGGCAGGGCCCCGCCGGCCCCGCCGAGCCTGTCGCGTCGGCGACGGCATCGAGCGACGGCACCGGCAGGAGCGTCGGTGCGGTTGCCGTGACCCTCGGGATGGCATCCTCCGTGCTGTGACGGAACCCACCCACGACGAGACCCACGGCGGCGCGCTCGGCTCCCGGCTGAACTGGCTCCGGGCCGCCGTGCTGGGCGCGAACGACGGCATCGTCTCGACCGCGGGCCTGGTCGTCGGCGTGGCCGGGGCGACCGGGAGCCGGGCCGCCCTGCTGACCGCCGGACTGGCCGGTCTGCTGGCCGGTTCCATGTCGATGGCGGCCGGTGAGTACGTCTCCGTCTCCACCCAGCGTGACTCCGAGATGGCGGCGCTGGCCGTGGAGCGCCGGGAGCTGCGCGAGCAGCCGGAGGCCGAACTGGAGGAGCTGACCGAGCTGCTGGAGGCGCGTGGCCTGTCCCGGCAGGTGGCCCGCGAGGCCGCCGAACAGCTCACCGCGCGGGACGCGTTGAGGGCCCACGCGCGCGTGGAGCTGGGCATCGATCCCGACGAACTGACCAACCCCTGGCACGCGGCCTGGGCGAGCTTCCTGGCCTTCACCGTGGGCGCGCTGCTGCCGCTGCTGGCCATCGTGCTGCCGCCGGCGAGTCAGCGGCTCCCGGTCACGGTGGCCTGCGTACTGGCCGCGCTCGTCCTCACCGGCTGGAGCAGCGCCCGCCTCGGCGCGGCCGACCCGGGGCGCGCGGTGCTGCGCAACGTGGCGGGCGGCGTGCTGGCGATGGGCGTGACGTACGCGGCGGGGAGCCTGCTGGGCGCGGCGGGCGTGTGACGGTCACGCGGCGGGACCGGCCGAGCCTCCCAGCGAATGCCGGAACAACTGAAGGCGTCCCGAAGCGCACTCGGTCACCCACCGAGGTCACCGTACGAGCCTCCTTCGAAGCGGCACCCGCCAGGCGCGGCAGCGACCCGTGGACGTACGCCGCGAGACGGCCCGGCACCCACTGCTGACAGCGCCTGCGAACCCCTGAAGGCGCCGACGCCCGCTGCCCGGGACCACGACGATGCCCCGGGCAGCGCCAAGGCCACCCGTGGCGTCACAGCCAGCGGGCCGGGTTCGAGCCCAGGGCCCGGGATGGCCGGGCTCTGGGAGGGTGGGGGCCGCCGCCCCGAAGCCCTGCAAGCATCGGCGCCCGCTGACGGGGGCCGCGACAGCGAACCGGGCGACGCGAGGGCCACTCGTGGCGTCACAGCCAGCGGGCCGGGTCCCAAACCCAGGGCCCGGGATGGCCGGGCTCTGGGAGGGTGGGGGCCGCCGCCCCGAAGCCCTGCAAGCATCGGCGCCCGCTGACGGGGGCCGCGACAGCGAACCGGGCAGCGCCAAGGCCACTCGTGGCCTCACAGCCAGCGGGCCGGGTCCGAGCCCCAGGGGCCCGGGGGGCGGGTCCAGGCGGTGGGGCCGTCTGTGAAGGACACGGCCGGGCCGGCGTGCCGCAGTCGGCCCAGGGGACCGTCGGTCCTGGTCAGCCAGGCCTCCGGGCCCGGGTACGCTGCCGCCTCGGCCGGGTCCGGGTACGGTGCCGCCTCGGCCGGGTCCTGGCCGAGGCCGGCCGTCAGCCAGTGGGCGGTCCGGGCCAGCGCCAGCCGGACCAGCCGGCTCCCGCCCTCGTACGACTGCTCGGTCAGCGCCCGCAGCACGGCCGCCGCCAGCAGATAACCGGTGCCGTGGTCCAGGGCCTGCGCGGGCAGCGCACCCGGCTCCCCGGCCGATCCCTCGGTCACCGCGATGCCGGTGGCGGCCTGCACCAGGCTGTCGAAGCCGCGCCGCCCGCCCCACGGCCCGTACGCGCCCCACGCCGACACCTGTGCCACGATCAGGCCGGGGTGCCGCGCGACCAGTTCCCGCGGGGAGAGCCCGAACCGGTCCAGGGCGCCGGGCCGGTACCCGGTGACCACGACGTCGGCCGCGCCGAGCAGATCCTCGAAGGTGTCCCGGCCGACCGCCAGATCGAGCGTCGCGGACCGTTTCCCGAAGCCCGTGTCGGCGTGCTGGTCGGGGAGTTCCGGCAGCCACGGGGCGTCCACGCGCAGCACGTCCGCGCCGAGCAGCGCGAGGGTGCGGGTGGCGACCGGGCCCGCCAGAACCCGGGTCAGGTCCAGCACGCGCACTCCGGCGGCGGGCAGCAGGGGAGCGGTGGCCGGATCGAGCGGGGGCAGCACGCGCGTACGTGCCGCGTCCAGCCGCTCGCGCTCGACCAGCGGCCGCAGGGCCACCTCGGCGGCCTGTTCGTGCGCCTGCCACTGCGCCGGCGTACGCAGGGCCACCGCGAGGCCGCCCGCGCCGCGGACCGCGTCCTCCGCCTCCAGGGCGGACAGCGCGGCGAACCGGCCGGCGGCCTTCTCCACCGGGGCGTCGTGCGGCAGATCCAGCGCGCCGAGCAGCCGGGCCCGGTGGTGCGGGTAGTTGGCGTGGGTGCGCACCCAGCCGTCGGCCGTCCGCCAGAACCGGGACAGTGGCGCGAAGAGGACCGGTGCCCGTCCGTCGACCCGCAGGAGGCGCTCGCTGTGGAAGGCGGCGGCGACCGCACCGTCGTCGACCCGGACGCCCGGCACCTCGCCGAGTCCGGCCCGGCGGGCCGCCAGCTCGGCGGCGGCCAGCGCGCACGCGCCCACGCACGCGCGGGCCAGCTGCCGTACGGGAAGGCGGGCCGGGAGCACGCCTTCCCGTACGACGGTGGTGAGCCGTGCGAGCCGGGCGGGGTCACCGCCCAGCGCGGACCACGCGTAATTGAGTGCAGTCATGACTGCACTATGCAGTATTGACTGAATCAATATATCGAGGGAGGGGGTCTACCTCGTCACGGCGGCCAGCGCGTCCGCCGTCCCCCAGCCGTAGAAGCCGTTGTGGTTCCTCGTCCCCTCGCACACCGCGTCCACCTTGCCGTCCCCGTCGATGTCGTACGGGTCCGTGCACGGCGTAGCGTCGGCCTCCGCGTACAGCAGTGCCTTGACGAGGGCCGCGGAGGCGTGCGGATGGGTTGACTTGATCAATGCGGCGACCCCGGCGACATGCGGTGTCGCCATGGACGTGCCCGCCATGTAGCCCCACTTGCCGCCGGGCAGCGGGCCCAGGATGAGGCCGCTGGTCGCCGGGGGCCGCGGCGCCTGGTAGGCCGTCGAGTCACCGCCGGGCGCGGCGATGTCGATCACGCCGAGGCCGTAGTTGGAGAAGGAGGACTTCAGGCCCTTGGCGCCCGTCGCCGCGACCGTCACGACACCCGGCAGCTGGGTCGGTATGTCGTAGCACGTGTGCGGGTCGATCACCCGCGGGGAGGGCGTGCCGTCGTTGGGGGAGACCGGGTCGGTGATCGAGTGGGAGGCGAGGTCGTAGCGCTCGTTGCCGGCCGCCGCGATGTTGACCGTGCCCTTCTTCTCCGCGTAACGCGAGGCCCGGGTCACGGCGTCCACGAGCGCCCTCTGGTCCGGGTCGGTGGTGCAGTTGAAGTACCACGGGTCGGTGTAATAGCTGTTGTTGGTCACGTCGACGTGGTGCTCGGCCGCCCACACGAAGCCGCAGACCACGGCCTCCGTGTAGAAGTATCCGTCCGGGTTGGCGACCTTGATGCCGGCGACCCTGACGCCCGGTGCCACACCCGTGACGCCCACGCCGTTCTTCGCCGCCGCGATCTCGCCCGCCACGTGCGTGCCGTGTGGACTCTCCGACGCGCTCGGCCGCCAGGCGCCGTCCGTCGTGTCCGGCCTGCCCGACACGCAGTTGGCGGACGCCTCGCGGTCGAAGTTGGGCGCGATGTCCGGGTGGGTGTCGTCGACGCCCGTGTCGATGACGGCGACCGTGACGTCGCGGCTGCCGAGGGTTATCTCGTGCGCCTTGTCCGCCTTGATGGCCGGCAGGTCCCACTGGAGCGGCTCCAGCGGGTCCTGGCCGTCGGCCGCCCGGGTGCCCGCCTCGGCAACCTCCTCGGCGCCGAGCACCTTCGGCGTGCCGACGTCGGTGGTGGACTGGGCGGGCAGCGGCGCGTTGCGGGTGGCACCAGCCGAGTCGACCCCGGGCACCGTGCGTATGGTCTCGGCGAACCCGGGGTTCGCGGAGTGGACGACGATCACGCCGATCCGGTCGTAGGTGATCACCACCGAGCCCCCGGCCTCGGCGATCGCCTTCCGCACGCGGTGCGCGACACCGTGCCCCGGGCCGACGTTGACGACATAGCTGAGTACGGGCCCGTCGGCGGCGGACACCGGGGCGCTCCCGGCGGCGGACGCGGTGGTGCCGGGCAGGAACGCGAGTGCCGTGGCGAGGGCCATCCCGGCCGGGAGGGCGAGGGCGCGACGGCGGCGTGGCTTGACGGTCATGGGTCGGTTCTCTCCAGTTCGTTCGCGGTACGAGCGGTACGAGCGGGTCGTGCGGGACTGCGGCGAGGCGCCGCCCTGGCGGCGGTCAACCGGCCGCGCGCAGCACGTCGAGAACCGGCGCGGCGAGCGCGAGCCGGCGTCCGGAACGCAGATGAGCCATGGGATCTCCACATCATCCGGGTACAGAACCGCCCGGGGCACGGGTGATGCCTGGGCAGGTACATGACGGGTGGTGCAGGCCGAAGCTATCTGCCGCGCCCGGTCTCCGGAAGAGCCCGACGCGTGCCGCCCGGAAGCCGCGCACCCGCGCACTCCCGCGCGCGTGCGCCCGCGGAACCGAACCGGCGTGAACCACTCCGCGCGCGGCGCCGTGACCGTGATCAGGGGGGCCGGCCCGATCACGGTTCCCCGGAACACGAGAAGCAGGGCGCCACGTGACATCCGGTCACCTGGCGCCCGCCCAGCCGAGTCGGACAACGCGCAGGTCCGTCACCCGAGGAGACTCCGTGGCCACCGAGACACCGCCCCCCGCGACACCGGGGGCCCCACTTCCCTCCACCGAGGAGTCCACCGAGGTGCAGCAGAGCGCGGAATTCGGTGAACTGCGCCGCGCCCACCGCTCCTTCGCCTTCCCCCTCACCGTCGCCTTCATCACCTGGTACCTGCTGTACGTCCTGCTGTCCAACTACGCGGGCGGCTTCATGGGCACCAAGGTGGCCGGCAACATCAACGTGGCTTTCGTCCTGGGCCTCGCCCAGTTCCTCACCACGTTCCTCATCGCCTGGTGGTACGCGCGGCACGCCGCCGCCGAGCTGGACCCGCGGGCCGACGCCATCAAGTCCCGGATGGAGGGCGGCGCATGAGCCCCGCACAGCACACCCTTTCGGCCGCCGGCCGGGCATCGCACACCCTGCTGGCCGCCGGTGAGGCGAGCGAGCACCGGACCCTGATCATCACCCTGTTCGCGGTGTTCGTCGTCGCGACCCTCGTCATCACCGTCTGGGCCGGCCGGCAGACCAAGGACGCCGCCGACTTCTACGCCGGCGGACGGCAGTTCACCGGCTTCCAGAACGGACTGGCCGTCTCCGGGGACTACATGTCCGCCGCGTCGTTCCTCGGCATCGCCGGCGCCATCGCCCTGTTCGGCTACGACGGCTTCCTGTACTCCATCGGCTTCCTCGTCGCCTGGCTCGTCGCCCTGCTCCTGGTCGCCGAGCCGCTGCGCAACTCCGGCCGCTACACGATGGGCGACGTCCTGGCCTACCGGATGCGCCAGCGCCCCGTCCGCACGGCCGCCGGCACCTCCACGATCGTCGTGTCGATCTTCTACCTGCTGGCCCAGATGGCGGGCGCCGGCGTCCTCGTCTCGCTGCTGCTGGGCATCACCAGCGACGGCGGCAAGATCGGCATCGTCGCCCTGGTCGGCGTCCTGATGATCGTGTACGTCACCATCGGCGGCATGAAGGGCACCACCTGGGTCCAGATGGTCAAGGCGGTGCTGCTGATCGCGGGCGCCCTGCTGCTGACCTTCCTGGTGCTGCTCAAGTTCGACTTCAACGTCTCGGACCTGCTGGGGAAGGCCGCCGCCAACAGCGGCAAGGGCTCGGCGTTCCTGGAGCCCGGCCTGAAGTACGGCGCCACCGGCACCACCAAGCTGGACTTCCTCTCGCTCGGCATCGCCCTGGTCCTCGGCACCGCCGGTCTGCCGCACATCCTGATCCGCTTCTACACGGTCCCCACCGCCAGAGCCGCCCGTAAGTCGGTCTTCTGGGCGATCGGCCTGATCGGCACCTTCTACCTGATGACCCTCGCCCTCGGCTTCGGAGCGGCCGCACTGATCAAACCTGACGAGATCACCGGCTCCAACAAGGCGGGCAACACCGCAGCCCCCCTCCTGGCGCTGCACCTGGGCGGCCTCCACTCCGACTGGGGAGCCGTCCTGCTCGCCACCATCTCGGCGGTCGCCTTCGCCACCATCCTCGCGGTCGTCGCGGGCCTGACCCTGGCCTCGTCCTCGTCCTTCGCCCACGACATCTACGCGAACGTCATCAGGAAGGGCCAGGCCACCGAGAAACAGGAGATCAACGCGGCCCGCTACGCGACCGTGGGTATCGGTGCCGTCTCCATCCTCCTGGGCGCCCTGGCCCGCGACATGAACGTGGCCGGACTGGTGGCCCTCGCCTTCGCGGTCGCCGCCTCCGCCAACCTGCCGACCATCCTCTACAGCCTGTTCTGGAAGCGGTTCACCACCTCGGGCGCCCTGTGGTCGATCTACGGAGGCCTGGTCACGGCGGTCGGCCTGGTGCTGTTCTCGCCGGTGGTCTCCGGCAAGGAGTCCTCGATGTTCCCCGGTGTCGACTTCCACTGGTTCCCGCTGGAGAACCCCGGGATCATCTCCATCCCGGTCGGCTTCCTGCTCGGCGTCGTGGGCACCCTGCTGTCGAAGGAGGTCCCGGACGCCGGCAAGTACGCGGAGCTGGAGGTGCGGTCCCTGACCGGCACCGGAGCGCACTGAGGGTTCGTACGGACGGCCGCGTCGCGGGGGACTGTACGGTCCTACGACGCGGCCGTGCCGCACCTCGTGGGATCGGGCCGCTGTCGTTGTCGGTGCGGTCACGTAGGCTCGCAGATGACAGGAGACACGCAGCCGATACGGAGCGAGTGATCCGGAGAGGGAGGGGGCCCACGTGCTCATCGACACCTACGGCCGGGTGGCCACCGACCTGAGGGTCTCACTGACCGACCGGTGCAATCTGCGCTGCACGTACTGCATGCCGGAAGAGGGCCTCCAGTGGCTGGCCAAGCCCGACCTGCTCACCGATGACGAGATCGTCCGGCTCATCGACATCGCGGTCCGCACGCTCGGCATCGAGGAGGTCCGCTTCACCGGAGGCGAGCCGCTGCTGCGTCCGGGTCTGACCGGCATCGTCGAGCGGGTCGCGGCCCTCGCCCCGCGCCCCATGATGTCCCTCACCACCAACGGCATCGGCCTCAGGCGCACCGCTGCCGCGCTGAAGGCGGCGGGCCTGGACCGGGTCAACGTCTCCCTGGACACCCTCCGCCCGGACGTCTTCAAGACCCTCACCCGCCGCGACCGTCACAAGGACGTGCTGGAGGGCCTGGAAGCCGCCCGGGAAGCCGGTCTGACCCCCGTCAAGGTCAACTCGGTCCTGATGCCGGGCCTGAACGACGACGAGGCCCCGGACCTGCTCGCCTGGGCGGTGGAGCACGACTACGAGCTGCGCTTCATCGAGCAGATGCCCCTGGACGCCCAGCACGGCTGGAAGCGCGAGGGCATGGTCACCGCCGGCGACATCCTCACCTCGTTGCGCACCCGCTTCGGCCTCACCCCCGAGGGCGCCCAGGAGCGCGGCTCGGCACCGGCGGAACGCTGGCTGGTGGACGGCGGCCCGCACCGGGTGGGCGTGATCGCCTCGGTCACCCGCCCGTTCTGCGCGGCCTGCGACCGCACCCGCCTCACCGCCGACGGCCAGATACGGACCTGCCTGTTCGCCACCGAGGAGACCGACCTCCGCGCGGCCCTGCGTTCGGGCGCGCCGGACGAGGAGATCGCCCGCGTGTGGCGCCTGGCGATGTGGGGGAAGAAGGCCGGAGCGGGCCTGGACGACCCCTCGTTCGTACAGCCGGACCGGCCCATGTCCGCGATCGGCGGCTAGCAAATCGTCGGTTCCACTGCGTGCTGCCGCCCGGTGGCTCAGCGGGCGAGGGAGACGGCGAACGGCTCGAAACCGTGCCGGCGCAGGATGTGCGGCACGACCAGGATCATGGCCTCGGTGGCGCGGGCCGTGGTGATGTCCCCGAGGTCCTCGATCCACGCGGGCTGCCAGCCCAGGTCGCCGAGCAGGCCGGTGACGGTCGTCTTCGCGGGCGCGTCGTCGCCCGAGACGTAGACGGTCGGCGGGGTGGCCAGCGCGCCGGGGGCGGTCATGACCATGAACAGCATGGTGTTGAGGGTCTTGATCACACGGGTGTCGGGGAGGGCGGCCTGAAGCCGTTCGGCGAGGCTGCTGCCGGGATAGCACAGGTCGCCGGGCAGGCCGTCGACGTCACGGGTGGCGTTGGAGACGTCGACGAGGATCTTCCCGGCGAGTTCCGTGCGCAGGCCGGTGAGGCGGTCCAGGGCGCTGTCGCCGGGCGTCGCGTTGATCACGAGGTCCGTGGTGCGGGCGGTGGTGCGCTGGTCCGAGAAGGAGATTCGCGGGTCGACGACGCCGGTGAGCGCCGGGGTGCGCTCGTCCGGGTTCCGGCGGCCGAGGACGACGTGGTGTCCGGCCGCGGCGAGCTTGCCGGCGAGGTTGGCGCCGACGCGGCCGGCGCCCAGAATGCCGATGCGGGTCATGAGGTGATGCTCCTTGCGGTGTCGGCTGGGAGGAACGGGAGCGGGCCGCTTCGCGGTGCTCAGGCGATCGCTGACAGGGCCGCGAGGGCGGCAGCGTGGACGCCGGGAGCGGCGGCCAGGAAGTCCCGGCCGGCCGTGGTCCACGGTTCGCCCGCCAGGTCGGTGACGGTGCCGCCGGCCTCGGAGACCAGCAGGGCACCGGCGACCAGGCCGGAGCGGACATCGGAGAACTGCCAGAACGCGTCCATGCGTCCGGCGGCGACGTGGATGAGCTGCATCGTGGCGGGAACGGACACCCGCACGACGAGTCCGGCGGTGAGCATGGCGGTGACCGAATCGCCGATCCGCCGGTAGGTGCGCACGTCCTCACCGGGCTTGGCCTGACCGGTGCCGACGAGCGCCGCGCCCAGGCCGGACTTGGCGGACACATTCAGAGGCCGGTCGTTCAGGCGGGCACCGCCGCCGGCGGCCGCGGTGTAGGTGTCGCCGGTCAGCGGCAGGTGGACGACGGTGAGCACCGGCTCGTTGTCGCGGACCAGGGTGGCGGTGACGGCCCAGTCCGGCATGCCGTGGACGTGGTTGATGTTGCCCTCTGCGGGGTCGACGACCCACCACTCGCCGGGCGGCAGCGCGCCGCCCGCCAGTTCGTCCTCGGCCCACTGCGATCCGCGCCGGGCCCGCAGCAGCGGTTCCCGCAGCACGTCCAGCACCGCGTCGTCGTTGGCGTGGAGCTCCTGGACGACCTCGTCCAGGCTCACACCCCGGGGGTGCGGGGTGTAGCGGTCGAGCAGCGTGCGGCCGGCGGTCCGCACCGCGGCGGTCACGTCGGACATGAGCGTCGTGCCGGCGGCGAAAGGCATGGCTGTGCTCACGGCGTGGCTCCCTGGGATTCGGTCGGTCGCGGGGCGGCTTGTCCCGCGCCCGCTCCTCGAAGGTAGGCCGCCCGACCATTAACAACAAGTGCATGCTTTTCACTCGTAGAGTTACTCTCATGCAACTGGATCTGAACCTGCTCACGGCCCTGGACGCGCTGCTCGAAGAGGGCAGTGTCGCCGGCGCCGCGGCCCGCCTCCACGTCACCGCACCGGCGATGAGCCGCTCCCTGGGCCGCATCCGCAAGGCCACCGGTGACCAGATCCTGGTCCGTACCGGCCGCAGCATGGTGCCCACCCCGCGCGCCCTGGCCATCCGCGCCCAGGTCCACGCCCTCGTGCAGCAGGCCCACCAACTGCTGTCCGCACAGCAGGAACTCGACCTGGCGGCACTGGAGCGGGTGTTCACCGTGCGCTGGCACGACGCGCTGACCACCGCCTGCGGCACGGCCCTCATCACGGCCGTCCACCGCCAGGCCCCCGGCGTGCAGCTGCGCCTGCCCGCCGAGTCCGGCACGGACACCCCCGAGCTACGACGGGGGGAGGTCGACCTCGAATCCAGCTCCGGCCGGCCGGCACTCCCCGACATCCGCCACCGCCTCGTCGGCCGCGATCAGCTCGTCGTCGCCGTCCGGCCCGGCCACCCGCTCACCGAGGGCCCGCTGAGCATCGAGCGCTACGCCGCCGCCGAGCACCTCACCGTCTCGCGGCGGGGCCGGCTGCGCGACCCGGTCGACGACGCCCTGACCGCACGCGGGCGCGAACGCCGTGTCGTCGCCACCGGGCCCACCCTGGCCTTCGCGCTGCAACTCGCGCCCGAGACCGACCTGGTGCTCACCCTGCCCGACGCGGTCACCCGTGCGGCCCGGGACCGGCTCGGCCTGATCACCCTGCCGCTGCCGCTCCAGATGCCGGCCGTCCCGCTGTACCTGCTGTGGCACCAGCGCCACGACGACGACCGTGCCCACACCTGGCTCCGCGACCTGGCCACCGAAACCGTCCGGGCACTGTTCTCACAACCGCCCGCCCCGCCGCGGGACGTCACCCCCTGAACCGGGCGCCGACGACCGGCATCCGCGGATCGATCAGCGGTTCAGGAGGGCCTTCGTCAGTCCGCCACCGGCGGCCCGGCGTCTTCGGACGCCTGCCACTCCTCGAGCGTCACCACGTCCTTGAGGAACCCCCGTACCCCGAGGAACTGCGACAGATGTTCGCGGTGCTCGTCGCAGGCGAGCCACGTCTTGCGGCGCTCCGGAGTGTGGATCTTGGGGTTGTTCCACGCCAGCACCCACACGGCGCCGGTGCGGCAGCCCTTGGCGGAGCAGATCGGGGTCTCGTCACTCACGGGTTCGTCTCACCAGAACGGGGGGGAACAAGGCGACGCCGAGCAGCCACGGGGGGAGCTGCCCGGCGTCGGTCTGTCGCTCCGACGGGGGATGCGGAGCGCGTACGCAGTATGTCACGCACACCCCGCCGCCCGGCACCGGAACAGCAGGATTGATCTGAGGTTTTCTTGAGCTTGACATGTGACGGCATTCCGCTTCCGCGGCGTCCGCCGTGCTCAGACAGGACCGGGGCGCTCACCGGGCATTCCGGACGGCTCCGCCCGTTCGTCCTCGCCCGGTTCCGGCGGCGTGATCATCGGCCGCAGGGGCACGGTGACGAACGTCGACGGAAGCGACGGCGGCCTCTCCCGGCCCGCGTTGGCGATCACCACGGCGATGTAGGGGAGGACCGCGCCGAGCACGAGCGCGACGACGGCCACATACCGCTCGACGTTCCACAGACAGACCGCGAGGATCACCGAGAGGGTACGGATCGACATCGAGATCACATACCGCCGCTGCCGGCCCCGTACGTCCTCGGCGAGTCCCGTCCGGGCCCCGGTGATCCGGAACACCTGGACGTCGTCGCCGTGCTGCTTCCGCATCACATTCCACCATCCGCCCGCTTCGGACTTCCCCGGCTCGCGCCGCCGTCCACACCCGGCGGGGAACCGGAGGGGTGCCGGACCGGGGCACTGTCAACGGTACGCCGCGCCCACGCCGTCCACGAGACCGGGTCCCGCGCAACCTGCGGCGATGCGGGCCGCCCCGCCGCGTACGGCGGAACCCGGCATGCGCCCGACGGTGCGCGGCAGCACACTGACCGTAATGCTCACGTCGAGCCGTACGAGGAGGCAGCCATGGGCTGGTTGTGGGCGATCATCGTGGGATTCGTGCTGGGTCTGATCGCCAAGGCGGTCATCCCGGGCAAACAGCACAGCCCCCTGTGGCTGACCACCATCTGCGGTGTGCTCGGCGCCATCGTCGGCAACGCCGTGGCCCGCGCGCTCGGCGTGGCCGCGACCCCCGGCATCGACTGGAGCCGGCATGCCTTCCAGCTGGTGGCCGCGATCATCATCGTCGCCGCGGTGGACGCCCTGTACATGGCGACACTGGGCAAGCGGAAGCACCAGCGCGCCTGAGCCCCCGTGCGGCGGAAGGGGCACGAGGTGCGCCGGCGCCCGCCACCAGGCGGACGCCGCACACACCCCGCACCCACGCCCCTACGGCGTCTCAGCCGCCGGTGACCTCCACCGCGGCCAGGTTCTTCTTCCCCCGCCGCAGCACCAGCCACCGCCCGTGCAGCAGCGCGTCGGTCCCCGGGACGAAGTCCTCGGCGGCGACCTTCACGTTGTTCACGTAGGCCCCGCCCTCCTTCACGGTCCGCCGGGCGGCGGACTTGCTGGCCACGAGACCGACCCCGGCGAACAGGTCGACCACCGCGGCCGGCTCCGCGACCCGGATGTGCGGCACCTCGGACAGCGCCGCGGCCAGCGTCCGCTCGTCCAGCTCCGCCAGCTCGCCCTGGCCGAACAGCGCCTTCGACGCGGCGATCACCGCGGTCGTCTGGCCGGCGCCGTGCACCAGCGTCGTCAGCTCCTCGGCGAGGGCCCGCTGTGCGGCGCGGGCCTGCGGACGCTCCTCCGTCTGCCGCTCCAGCTCCTCGATCTCGGCGCGGGAGCGGAAGCTGAAGATGCGCAGGAACTTGGAGACGTCCCGGTCGTCCGCGTTGACCCAGAACTGGTAGAACGCGTACGGCGTGGTCATCTCCGGGTCGAGCCACACCGTGCCCGACTCGGTCTTGCCGAACTTGGTGCCGTCCGCCTTGGTGATCAGCGGGGTACCCAGCGCATGCACCTGGGCGTCCGGCGCGACCCGGTGGATCAGGTCCGTGCCGGAGGTGAGGTTGCCCCACTGGTCGCTGCCACCGGTCTGGAGCGTGCAGCCGTGCCGCCGGTACAGCTCCAGGAAGTCCATGCCCTGGAGGATCTGGTAGCTGAACTCGGTGTAGCTGATGCCCGCGTCGGAGTTGAGCCGCCGGGAGACGGCCTCCTTGGCGATCATCTTGTTGACCCGGAAGTGCTTGCCGATGTCCCGCAGGAACTCGATGGCCGACATGCCCTGGGTCCAGTCCAGGTTGTTGACCATCACCGCGGCGTTCGGCCCGTCGAAGTGGAGCAGCGGCTCGATCTGGGCGCGCAGCCGCTCCACCCAGCCGGCCACGACCTCCGGCGCGTTCAGCGTGCGCTCGGCCGTGGGCTTGGGGTCGCCGATGAGGCCCGTCGCCCCGCCGACCAGCGCCAGCGGACGGTTCCCCGCCTCCTGGATGCGGCGCATCGTGAGGATCTGCACGAGGTTGCCGAGGTGGAGACTGGGCGCGGTCGGGTCGAAGCCGCAATAGAACGTGACGGGACCGTCCGCGAACGCCTTGCGCAGTGCGTCCTCGTCGGTGGAGAGGGCGATGAGCCCCCGCCACTTCAGTTCGTCGACGATGTCCGTCACGGTTCTCGTGTCTCCTCGAAGATGTCCGGGCAGTCGGGTGACAGCCGCCTACGAGGTTATACGCCCTGACTGACAGAGCTCATGTTGAAATCGGGGACGCGCAGCGCGGGCATCGCGGTCCTCGTGAACCAGTCGCTCCACTCGCGCGGCAGCGTCTTCTCGGTCCGCCCGGCCTCCGTCGCCCGGCCGAGCAGGTCCACCGGCGACTCGTTGAACCGGAAGTTGTTGACCTGCCCGGTCACCTCGCCGTTCTCCACGAGGTACACGCCGTCCCGGGTCAGGCCGGTCAGCAGCAGCGTCGCCGGGTCGACCTCGCGGATGTACCACAGGCAGGTCAGCAGCAGGCAGGGCCCGCGCGTGTCCGCGACCATCTCCTCCAGGGAACGCTCCCGCCCGCCGTCCAGGATCAGGTTCCCCGGCGCCGGGGCGACCGGCAGCCCGGTCAGGCCCGCACTGTGCCGGGTCGTGGTCAGCCGCGTCAGCACCCCCTCGCTGATCCACTCGGTGGCGCCGGCCGGCAGCCCGTTGTCGAACACGGAGCGGTCACCGCCGGAGGAGTGCGTGACCACGAACGGCGAGCACTCCAGGCCCGGCTCGTCCGGGTCGCTGCGCAGGGTCAGCGGCAGTGTGCTCAGCTTCTCGCCGACCCTCGTGCCCCCGCCGGGCCGGGAGAACACCGTCCGCCCCTCGGCCGCGTCCCGGCCCGACGCCGACCACAGCTGGTAGATCAGCAGATCCGCGACCGCGGTCGGCGGCAGCAGGGTCTCGTACCGGCCCGCGGGCAGTTCCACCCGCCGCTCCGCCCAGCCGAGCCGTACGGCCAGCTCGGCGTCCAGCGCCCCGGGGTCGACGTCCTCGAAGTCCCGCGTGGAGCGGCCGGCCCACGCCGAGCGCGTACGGTCCGGCGACTTCGCGTTCATCTCCAGCGTGCCGCTGGGCTGGTCGTGGCGCAGGCGCAGCCCGGTGGACGTGCCGAGGTACGTCGACACCAGCTCGTGGCTGGCGAAGCCGTACAGCTCCCGGCCGCCCGCACGCGCGCGTGCGAAGGCCTCGCCGAGCGACGGGGCGAAGCCGGCGAACACGGCGGAGGAGGTCTCCGCCGGCGCGTCCGTGAAGTCCGGGGACTGCGGCGCCCCGCCGACCAGCGGCTGCGCGTCCTCGGCGGGCCCGGCACCGCGGGCCGCGGTCTCCGCGGCCCGCACCAGCGGCTCCAGCTCCTCGGGGGTGACCGCCGACCGGGACACGACACCGGAGGCGGTGCCCTCCCGGCCGTCGACGGTCGCGATCACGGTGAGCGTACGGCCCCGGGTGACCCCGTTGGTGGTGAGCGCGTTGCCCGCCCAGCGCAGGTTGGCGGTGGAGTGCTCGTCGGCGATGACGACACAGCCGTCGGCGCGGGACAGCGCCAGGGCCTGCTCGACGATCTCGTGCGGCTTGGTGGTGCGGGCGCTCATCGTCCGGCCTCCTGCGTGGTGTTGAGGATGTTCACTGCCCGGAACAGGGCGGAGGGGCAGCCGTGGGACACGGCGGCCACCTGGCCCGGCTGGGCCTTGCCGCAGTTGAAGGCACCGCCGAGGACGTACGTCTGCGGACCGCCCACGGCGGCCATGGACCCCCAGAAGTCGGTGGTCGTCGCCTGGTAGGCCACGTCCTTCAGCTGCCCGGTGATCCGGCCGTTCTCGATCCGGAAGAAGCGCTGCCCGGTGAACTGGAAGTTGTACCGCTGCATGTCGATCGACCAGGACCGGTCACCGACCACGTAGATGCCCCGGTCGACGCCCCCGATCAGATCCTCCGTGGACAGCCCGGCCGGGTCGGGCCGCAGCGACACGTTGGCCATGCGCTGTACCGGGACGTGATCGGGCGAGTCGGCGAAGGCGCACCCGTTGGACCGCTCGAACCCGGTCAGCCGCGCGATTCGCCGGTCGAGCTGGTAGCCCACCAGCGTGCCGTCCTTCACCAGGTCCCAGGACTGCGCCTCGACGCCCTCGTCGTCGTAGCCGATGGTCGCGAGGCCGTGCTCGGCGGTGCGGTCGCCGGTGACGTTCATCAGCTCGGAGCCGTACCGCAGCTTGCCGAGCTGGTCGAAGGTGGCGAAGGAGGTGCCGGCGTAGGCGGCCTCGTAGCCGAGGGCGCGGTCCAGCTCGGTGGCGTGGCCGATGGATTCGTGGATGGTCAGCCACAGGTTGGAGGGGTCGACCACCAGGTCGTACAGGCCGGGCTCCACGCTCGGCGCCCGCATCTTCTCGGCCAGCAGCCCGGGCATCCGCTCCAGCTCGGCGTCCCAGTCCCAGCCGGTGCCGGTCAGATACTCCCAGCCGCGGCCCGCCGGAGGTGCGAGGGTGCGCATGGAGTCGAACTCGCCGCTCGACCCGTCGACCGACACGGCCGTCAGCTCGGGGTGCAGCCGCACCCGCTGCTGGGTCGTCACGGTCCCGGCGGTGTCGGCGTAGAACTTGTTCTCGTGCACGGTGAGCAGCGAGGCGTCGACATGGTCGACGCCGTTCGCGGCCAGCAGCCGCCCGCTCCACTCGGCCAGCAGCGCGGCCTTCTCCTCGTCCGGCACCGAGAACGGGTCGATCTCGTACGACGAGATCCACGTCCGGTCGGCGTGCACCGGCTCATCGGCCAGTTCGACCCGTTCCGTCGACCCTGCCGCCCTGATCACCTGTGCCGAGAGCTTGGCCATCGCGACCGCCCGGGAGGCGACGCGCGCGGCGGCGTCCATGGTCAGGTCCACCCCGGAGGCGAAGCCCCACGTACCACCGTGCACCACCCGGACCGCGTACCCGAGGTCGGTGGTGTCCGACGTCCCGGCCGGCCTGGCGTCCCGCAGCCGCCAGGACGCGCTGCGCACCCGCTCGAAGCGGAAGTCCGCGTGCTCGGCCCCCAGCGCACGCGCGCGGGCCAGCGCGGCGTCGGCGAGGGCCCGGAGGGGAAGCGCCGTGAAGGCTTCGTCGATGGAATGAGGCACGGAGGTCTCCCTGCTGTCGTGGCCTGTCGCCCCGATCATGTCCTGCGGGCGGTCGGGCGGACCACACCTTCGGGGGGCGCGGACCGGCCGAATCTGTAGGGACCCGACAGCGACACTCCCGCGCCACTGTCGGTGCCCGAATGTCCCCGCGGGAATCCGGACCGATAGGTTTCTGGTGAAGCCGCCTGTCATCCAGGTGTCCGGGCGGATTGTCGGACTGCATCAGACCGCTATCGAAAGGGTGATCCGTTGAGCCGCTCGGTTCTCGTCACCGGAGGCAACCGGGGCATCGGCCTCGCCATCGCCCGCGCATTCGCCGACGCAGGCGACAAGGTCGCGATCACGTACCGCTCGGGTGAGCCGCCGGCCGCCCTGACGGAATTGGGCTGCCTGGCCGTCAAGTGCGACATCACCGACCCGGAGCAGGTGGAGCAGGCCTACAAGGAGATCGAGGACCAGCACGGCCCGGTCGAGGTACTGATCGCCAACGCCGGCGTCACCAAGGACCAGCTGCTGATGCGCATGTCCGAGGAGGACTTCACCTCGGTCATCGACACCAACCTCACCGGCACCTTCCGTGTCGTCAAGCGCGCCAACCGCGGCATGCTGCGCGCCAAGAAGGGCCGGGTCGTCCTGATCTCGTCCGTGGTCGGCCTCCTCGGCTCGGCGGGCCAGGCGAACTACGCCGCATCCAAGGCCGCCCTGGTCGGCTTCGCGCGTTCCCTCGCCCGGGAACTGGGCTCGCGCAACCTCACCTTCAACGTCGTCGCTCCCGGCTTCGTCGACACCGACATGACGAAGGCGCTCTCCGACGAGCAGCGCAAGAACATCGTCTCGCAGGTGCCGCTCGGCCGTTACGCGCAGCCGGAGGAGATCGCCGCGACGGTGCGGTTCCTCGCCTCGGACGACGCCTCGTACATCACTGGAGCCGTCATTCCCGTTGACGGCGGACTGGGAATGGGTCACTGATCACCATGAGCGGAATTCTCGAGGGCAAGCGCATCCTGGTCACGGGTGTGCTGATGGAGTCCTCCATCGCCTTCCACGTCGCCAAGCTCGCCCAGGAGCAGGGCGCCGAGATCATCCTGACCGCGTTCCCGCGGCCCACGCTGACCGAGCGCATCGCCAGGAAGCTGCCGAAGCCCGCCAAGGTCATCGAGCTGGACGTGACGAACGGGGAGCACCTCGCGCGCCTGGCCGACATCGTCGGCGAGGAGCTGGGCGGCCTCGACGGCGTCGTCCACTCCATCGGCTTCGCCCCGCAGGACGCGCTCGGCGGCAACTTCCTCAACACGCCGTTCGAGTCGGTCGCCACGGCCATGCACGTCTCGGCGTTCTCCCTGAAGTCGCTGACCATGGCCTGCCTGCCGCTGATGCAGAACGGCGGCTCGGTCGTCGGCCTCACCTTCGACGCCCAGTACGCCTGGCCGCAGTACGACTGGATGGGTCCGGCCAAGGCCGCACTGGAGGCCACCAGCCGCTACATGGCGCGCGACCTCGGCAAGCAAAACATCCGCTGCAACCTCATCTCGGCGGGCCCGATCGGCTCCATGGCCGCCAAGTCCATCCCGGGCTTCAGCGACCTGGCCGCCGTGTGGGACTCCCGCTCGCCGCTGGAGTGGGACCTGACGGACCCCGAGCCGGCCGGCCGCGGTGTCGTCGCCCTGCTGAGCGACTGGTTCCCGAAGACCACGGGCGAGATCATCCACGTCGACGGCGGTCTGCACGCCATCGGCGCCTGACCCCCGCCGGACCTCACCGACGCCCCGCTCCCCGCCGTCACGGCGGGGAGCGGGGCGTCACCCGTTCGGCTCACCCGCCGGGCCGCCCCCACCGCACCGGCGCACCCTGGAGTACGCCGTCCCCCGCAGGTCCCTCCGCAGCCCGGCCGAGGAGGTCCCCTTGTGCGCCTGTCCCGCAGTCTCGCCCCGGTGACCGTGGCCCTGGCCCTCGTCCTCTCCCTGCCGTACGACGCGTTGCCGCACGCGCGCGTGAGCGACGGGAAAGCGCCCGCGCCGAGCCGGTTCGGCGCCACCTGCCGTACGGCCGTGCACGGCTCCCGCGTGGTGGCCTACTGCCACAACCCGTACGTCGACATCGACCGCGTGCGTCTGCACATCGAGTGCGCCCGCTGGTGGGACATCGACACCGACAGCGCCCCGGTGGACGCCGGGCCCGCCCTGACCGTACGGCTCACCGGCCGGTGCTGGAAGGAGGTCGGTACCGTCTGGGTCAGCCACCAGAAGGCGCGGTGAACCGCCCCGGACGGCACAGGAACGGATAGCTCGCGGCCTCCTGGGCCGCCGACTCCGCGTCCCCCGCGCGGATCGCGTCCATCAGCCGCGCGTGGTCCATGTGTGTCCCGGGAGTCAGCTCCGCGCCCACGTCCGCGCGCAGCCAGTCCCGCAGCACCTCGCCCAGGTCGGCGTACATCGCGGTCATCACGTCGTTGTGGGATGCGGCCACCACCGCCAGGTGGAACGTGGCGTCGGCCGTCACGAAGGCCTCCGTGTCCCCGGTCCGCCACGCCTCCTCGCGCCGCGCCAGCAGCGTGCCCAGCTGCCTGAGGTCCTTCTCGGTGCGCCGCTCGGCGGCCAGCTTCGCGGCGGCCGACTCCAGCGTGGAACGCAGCTCGGCGATGTGCCGCGGGTCGGCGTCCGCGAACCGGCGGTGCATCACCCCGGCCAGCTCGCTCGTCGCCACCACGTACGTGCCCGAGCCCTGGCGGATGTCCAGCAGACCGTTGTGCGCCAGCGCGCGGACGGCCTCACGGACGGTGTTGCGGGCGACCCCGAGCTGCTCGACCAGTTCCGGCTCCGTCGGGATGCGCGAGCCGACCGGCCACTCGCCGGAGGTGATCTGGTTGCGCAGTTCGGCGATGACCTGCTCGGACAGAGCCGAACGACGGGGGTGGCTCAAGGGCATGGCACACCTTCGCACGCGAGGCCCGGGCACGGGCCTCCCGGGGATGGACAACCAATCATCCCATGATTCTATGATGGACCTCATGGCTAGTGAGGAAACCCGCACAGCGGACACCCGTACGGCGATGTCACCGACCGAACGCGGTACGGCCCCCGACGCACGCCCGCACGGAACGACCCCCGGCGCGCCCCGCACGCGCGCGTGGGCGGCCCGGCTGGTGGTCGTCGGCATCGTGCTCTCCGCGCTCAACCTCCGCCCGGCCATCACCAGCCTCGGCGCGCTCCTGGAGGAGGTCCGCGACGGCCTCGGCATGAGCGGCAGCGTGGCCGGCCTGCTCACCTCCGTGCCCCCGCTGTGCTTCGCCGTCTTCGGCGTCACCGCCCCCCGCCTGGCCCGCCGCTTCGGAGCGGCCGCCGTGGTGTGCGCCGGCATGGCCGCCATCACCGCCGGCCTGCTCATACGGCCCTACGCCGGGAACACCGCCGGATTCCTGGCCGGCAGCGCACTCGCCCTGATGGGCATCGCCGTCAGCAACGTCCTCATGCCGGTCATCGTCAAGCGCTGGTTCCCCGACCGCGTCGGCTCCATGACCGGCCTGTACTCGATGGCCCTCGCCCTCGGCACCTCCCTCGCCGCCGCGGTCACCGTCCCCCTGACCGATGCCCTCGGCGGCCACTGGCAGAGCGGGCTCGCCGTGTGGGCGGCCGTCGCCGCCGTCGCCGTCATGCCCTGGCTGCCGCTCGTCCGGGACCGCGGCACGGCCCCGGCCGAGGAACACCGCCGGACGCCGCCGGAACCGGCCGGGACCACCGCGCTGCGGATCTCCCGCAGCCGCACCGCCTGGGCCCTCGCCGTCTTCTTCGGCCTCCAGGCCACCGCCGCCTACATCACCATGGGCTGGATGCCGCAGATCTTCCGGGACGCCGGTGTTCCGGCCGGCACCGCGGGCGTGCTCCTCGCCGTGACCATGGTGATGGGCGTGCCGCTGGCCTTCGTCATCCCGCGGGTCGCCACGCGGCTGCCCCACCAGGGACCGATCGTGCTGGTGCTGGGCGTCTGCGGACTCGCCGGATACGCCGGGCTGTACCTCGCCCCGGCCGGCGGCGCCTGGGCCTGGGCGATCCTCCTCGGCGTCTCCAACTGCGCGTTCCCGCTGGCACTGACGATGGTCGGCATGCGGGCCCGCAGCGGGCCGGGCGTGGCCCAGCTGTCCGCGTTCGCGCAGAGCACCGGCTACCTGATCTCGATCCCCGGCCCGCTGCTGGTCGGCGTGCTCTACCAGCAGAGCGGCGGCTGGGGCCTGCCGATCGCCCTCATGGCGGGCCTCATGGTGCCGCAGATGGTGGTGGGCTTCCTGGCGGGCCGCGACCGTACGGTGGAGGAGGAGGCGGCGCGCTGACCCGCCCCCGCGGCCGGATGCGGGGGACGAGGTGCGAGACTGGGCGCATGCAGCCTGTGCTCGACCCGAACCCGCAGAACGGCCAGAAGAAGATGCTGCTCGTCTTCGGTTCGTTCTTCGCCATCTTCGTGATCATCGCCGTCATCGCGATCATCGCGTCTCCCTGAACGACCGGCCCGCCCCGCCGGCCACCGTCCCCCGCTGGACGGCCGCCCCGCCCGAGCCGCATTCCGCGGGGACGGTGGGGCTGGCCCCCCATCCCCTAGGGGGCCAGGGTCAGGGTGAAGTGGGTGGAGTTCCGGATGGGTTGGCGGCCCCGGATTCCGTAGCTTCGAGGGGTGACCGCACCCGGCGGTGACGGACCCGCTCGAGGACCCACGGAGGCGATCATGCCGACCCGCACCCACTCCCGGCCCCACCCGGCGACCCCGGGCGGCTTCGACACCAGGCTGCCCTGGTGGGCGCTCGCCCTGCCCGCGCTCGCGTTCGTCGCCCTGCTGGCGCTGATACTGAACCCGTCGGACGCCCACGCGGCCGGCGGCGCCCCGGCCACAGCGCGCTTCCTGGAGCACGCCCAGCGGCTCCTCGCCCGCTGACCGGGCCCCTCAGGCGGTGAATCCGCATGTCAACTCCCTGAGCCGGGTGGCCTGTTTCATGCGAAGCTGGATTCCATGAGCGTCGCAGAACCCCGCAGGATCGCCCTCTTCCGGCATGCGAAGGCCGACTGGCCCGATGTCTCCGACCATGAGCGCCCGCTCGCCGAGCGGGGCCGCCAGGACGCCGCGATCGCCGGACGCAAGCTGGCCGACACCGGCATCACCTTCGACCTGGCCCTGTGCTCCACGGCGACCCGGACCCGCGAGACCTGGAAGCTCGCCGTCCATGAGCTGTCGCACCGGCCGAGGACGGTCTACGAGGAGCGGGTCTACGACGCCTCGCCCGGCGAGCTGATCGCCGTGCTGGACGAGATCCCGGAGGACGTGCGGAACGTGATCCTGATCGGCCACAACCCGGGAGTGCACGGCCTGGCCGAGATCCTGGCCGGCTCGGCCGAGGGCGACGCCCGCGAACGGATGAACCGCCGGGGCTTCCCCGCCGCCGGATTCGCCCTGCTGACGGTCGACGGCCCGTGGAAGAGCGTGGAACCGGGCGTGGCCACCCTCACGGACTACTGGGCACCCTCCGAGTGACCCGGCCGGTCGCCCCCGGCAGATGACTGCCGGCAGGTGACTGCCGGCAGGCGGCCTCCGGCCGGCCCGGTGCACCGCTGGGCAGGTACGCCGAAGGGTCCGGCACCGCACCGGGCGCCGGACCCTCGGGCAAGCGTCGCCGGCCGGACCGGGCCGCGCGGTGCCGTGCACGTCCGACCGGGGCCGGAGCCGCCTCGGACCAGGGCCGGGGTCGCCTCGCACCGCCGGAGTCGCCTCGGACCAGGGCCGGGTCCGGCCCGGGCGGGGACGCGGGGCTCAGCCCTCGTCGTGGGTGTCGGCCGCCTCGACCTCGTCCCGGGTGATGCCGAGGAGATACAGGACCGTGTCGAGGAAGGGGAAGTTCACCGCCGTGTGCGCGGCCTCACGGACCACCGGCTTGGCGTTGAAGGCCACACCCAGCCCCGCCGCGTTCAGCATGTCCAGGTCGTTGGCGCCGTCACCGATCGCCACGGTCTGCGACAGTGGCACCCCGGCCTCCGCGGCGAACCGGCGCAGCAGCCGCGCCTTGCCCGCCCGGTCCACGATCTCGCCGACGACCCGGCCGGTCAGCTTCCCGTCGACGATCTCCAGCGTGTTGGCCTGCGCAAAGTCCAGCCCGAGCCGCTCCTTCAGGTCGTCCGTGACCTGGGTGAAACCGCCGGAGACCACGCCGACCTCGTAGCCGAGCCGCTTCAGGGTGCGGATCAGCGTGCGCGCGCCCGGGGTCAGCCGGACCTCGGCGCGCACCTTCTCCACCACCGACGCGTCCAGCCCCTCCAGCAGCGCCACGCGTGCGTGCAGCGACTGCTCGAAGTCCAGCTCCCCGCGCATCGCCGCCGCCGTCACCTCGGCGACCTGGTCCTCGCAGCCCGCGTGGGCGGCGAACAGCTCGATGACCTCGTCCTGGATCAGGGTCGAGTCCACGTCCATGACCACCAGCCGCTGGGCCCGCCGGTGCAGGCCCGCCGAGACGACCGCTATGTCGACACCCAGTGCCGCCGCATCGGAGACGAGGGCCGTGCGCAGCGGCTCGGTCTCCACACCGGACACCGCGAACTCCACCGCCGTCACCGGAATCTTGGCGAGCCGGAAGATACGGTCGATGTTGCCGCCGGCCTTGGCGATCCGGGCGGCGATCGCGGCCGTCGACTCGGCGGTCAGCGGATGACCGAGTACGGTCACCAGTGAGCGCCCGAGGCCGCGCGGACGGTTGTCGCCGTGCCCGGAGAGGATCTCCGCCTGCATCTTCATCGACTCGGCCCAGCTGTGCACGGTGGCCCGCAGGTCACCCTCCAGGCCGGCCGGCGGCTGCGTCACCAGCGCGCACAGCACCAGGCGGCCCCGGGTGACGACCTGCTCGATGTCGACCACGTCCACGAGGTAGGCGGCGAGGGTGTCGAAGAGGCCGGCCGTGATGCCCGGCCTGTCCTTGCCGAATATCTTGACGAGGAGGGTGGGCATCTCAGAGGTCTGCGAAGCGGGGATCTGCGAAGCGCTCATGGTGTCACCACCGTATCCGGCACCCCGTGCCTCCTGCCGCCGAGGTCCGCCTGACGGACAGGGAACAACAGGTGCAGGGCCGGTGTCGACCAGCTTGCCGCCGGAAGCCGGCGCCGCCCTGTGCGCGCGGTACCGGTCCGGTTCCCTCACGAGGATCCCACGGCCGGCCCGGGACGGCAGATCCAGGCGATGATCACCGCGCCGCTTCATGCTCCCCGGCCGGGGAGCGCGGGCAGCGGCTCGCCGTCCCGCGAGCCCTCCGCGCACCCGCCCGGACGCGGGTGCGGGAGCCTTCGCGCCCGAGGACCAGCACGCGGACCAGGATCAGGACCGGGAGCGAAGGCAGGAGCAGGAGCAGGACCGGGGTCCGTACCACCGTGCCCGCAGGGGCGGGAAGTTCGGCCGACGCGTCGGCAACTCCCCACGCCGCAGGGGTCGTAGCAAGGACCACGACGAGGGGGCAGGACACCGGCGGGCCTCGCGCCGAGTGGCGTGATCCCGACGCAGGAGTGGGCCACCCTGCGAGTGGGACGGAGCCGCCCGCTCCGGGTGCCGCAACGGCCCCCGCCTGGGCCCGGGCCGGATCGAAGGTGAGTCGAAGCGCGCGCCGACACCCTTGGCCAGGCCCGGATTTCGGTCAGGGGGCCGAGCCTGAAATAGTTCCCCACGATGTTCGACATCCCTAGACTCCCCGCGACGGGGGCAATTCGGGGGACAACTCAGTGGGGCATGGAGTGCCGGAACTCGTACTCGAAACAAACGGACGTACCTGGACGCTCGATCCGTCCAGGACCTACACCCTCGGACGCGATCCGCAGGGAGACATCGTCTTCGACGACGCCAGGGTGTCCTGGCGGCATGCCACGGTCAGCTTCGACGGCCGCGGCTGGGCCATCGAGGACCATGGCAGCACCAACGGCACGTTCGTGCAGGGCCGGCGGATCCAGCACATGGAGATCGCCCCCGGCGCGTCGCTGCACCTGGGCAACGCGACCGACGGTCCGCGGCTGAACCTGTCCGCCGCCGTCACGCCGGCCGGCGACCCGGCCCAGCAGCCGCGGTCGGCGCCCTACGCGGCGGCCGGCGCGCCGGGCTGGTCCCAGCAGGCACCCGCCCACCAGCAGCCCGACCCGCACCGGACGCCCGCGCACCAGGCATCCGTGCCGCACCAGGCGTCCGCGCACCCCGAGGCTCCCGGGCAGGAGTGGCAGCAGGCGCCCGCGTTCCCGCAGCAGCAGGGCGGCCCCGCCGAGCAGTACGCGCAGCAGACGCCCGGTGGTGGCGCGGGGGCGCCGCCGGTCCACGGTGACCGCAGCCCGACCACGTTCCACCAGTTCTCCCTCGGCCGCGTGATGCGCATCGGCCGCGCCCTGGAGAACGACCTGGTCGTCTCCGACCTCCAGGTCTCCCGCAACCACGCGGAGTTCCACGCCACACCCGACGGCCGCTTCGAGATCCGTGACCTCGGCTCGCACAACGGCACGTACGTCAACGGCCAGCCGATCGCCAAGGGCGGCAGCGCGCTGCTCGGCCCGACCGACATCGTCGGTGTCGGCCACTCCGCGTTCCGCATCGTCGGCGACCGCCTCGAGGAGTTCGTCGACACCGGTGCGATCTCCTTCTCCGCGCGCCACCTGACCGTGACGGTCGACGGCGGCAAGCAGATCCTCAAGGACGTCTCCTTCGGTGTCCCGGAGAAGTCGCTGGTCGCGGTGATCGGCCCTTCCGGCTCCGGCAAGTCGACCCTGCTCAAGGCGCTCACCGGCTACCGGCCCGCCAATCAGGGCGAGGTCCTCTACGACAACCGGAACCTGTACAAGCAGTTCGCCGAGCTGCGCCAGCGCATCGGTCTGGTCCCGCAGGACGACATCCTGCACAAGGAGCTGACCGTCAGGAAGGCCCTGAAGTACGCGGCCAAGCTGCGCTTCCCGGCCGACACCACCGCGCAGGAGCGCAACGCCCGCATCGACGAGGTGCTGCGCGAGCTGAAGCTCGACATCCACAAGGACAAGAAGGTCACCTCGCTGTCCGGTGGCCAGCGCAAGCGGGTGTCGGTGGCGCTGGAGCTGCTCACCAAGCCGTCGCTCATCTTCCTGGACGAGCCGACCTCCGGTCTCGATCCGGGCATGGACCGTGACGTCATGCAGCTGCTGCGCGGCCTCGCCGACGACGGCCGCACGGTCCTCGTCGTCACCCACTCCGTGGCCGAGCTGGCACTGTGCGACAAACTGCTGGTCATGGCGCCGGGCGGCGCGGTCGCCTACTTCGGTCCGCCGGAGGAGGCCCTGAACTTCTTCGGCTACGACAGCTGGGCCGACGTCTTCTCCGCCTTCGAGAACTACCGCGACTACGACTGGGCGGGCCGCTGGAAGGGCTCGCAGCACTACCAGATGTACGCGGCGGACCTCGACTCGGTCGCCCCGCAGTCCGCGCCCGTCCCGGTGCCCCAGGCCGTCCGACCGCCCAAGCCGCAGGGCTGGGGCTCCCAGCTGATGACCCTGATCCGGCGCTATGTGTCGGTCATCGCCTCCGACAAGGGCTTCCTGGCCCTGACGGTGATCCTGCCGGCGGTCCTCGGCGCGGTCAGCCTGCTGATCGACCACAGCCGCGGCCTGCTGGTCAACGAGGCGATCAACCCGAGGACCGGCACGCACGTCCCGAACGGCACCGCCACCACCGTCCTGCTGATCCTCGCCGTCGGCGCGTGCTTCGCGGGCGCCGCGAACTCGGTCCGTGAGCTGATCAAGGAACGGGTGATCTACGAGCGGGAGCGCGCGACGGGTCTGTCCCGTTCGGCGTACCTGATGTCGAAGGTGGTCGTGCTCGGTGCCGTCACCGTGCTCCAGGGACTGATGGTCGGCGTCATCGGCTTCGCCAGCCGGGAGATCCCCGCGAAGGGGCTCGTCCTCGGCGGCTCGACGCTGCTGGAGCTGTGCCTGCCGATCATGGCGCTGGGCTTCACCTCGATGATGGTCGGCCTGGTGATCTCCTCGCTGGTGAAGACCGCCGAGAAGACCATGCCGCTGCTCGTCATGTTCGCGATCATCCAGGTCGTCTTCACCGGCTGTCTGTTCGCGCTGCACGGCACGCTCGGCGTCAACGAGTTCTCGTACCTGATGCCGTCGCGCTGGGCGGTGGCCGCGGCCGGCACCACGCTGGACCTCAACAACATCGCCCCGAACACCGACGACCCGGGCAGCACCGACCCACTGTGGGACCACACGGCCGCGGCCTGGGGGCTGGACATGGTCGCGCTGATCGCGCTCGGTGTGGCCTGCGGCTTCTTCGTGGCCCGCTTCCTGCGCCGCCACGAGCCGGAGGTCATGCGCAAGTAACCGCGCGCCCGTACGACACCGAAGGGCGGCGCCCCCGCAGTGGGGGTGCCGCCCTTCGGCGTCGTCACCGAGGTCCGCGCCGGCCCTCAGTACGCGCTGTTGACGTTGTCGATCGAGCCGTACTTGTCCGCCGCGTAGTTGGCGGCGGCGGTGATGTTGGCGACCGGGTCGTAGATGTTCCAGGACGTGCCGGAGACGTGGTACGCGGTGAAGGTCGGCGGGATGACCTGGAGCAGGCCCTTGGACGGGATGCCGTTGACGGCGTTCACGTCCCAGTTGTTGATGGCGTTGGGGTTGCCGGAGGACTCCCGCAGGATGTTGCGGTGCAGCCCGTTGTAGGAGCCCGGGATGCCCTTGGTCCGCATGATGTCCAGGGCCTGCCGGATCCAGCCGTCGAGGTTGTCGGCGTACGTCTTCGCGGCGACCGGCTGCATCTGCGGGCGCTGCGCGGAACGGTCGGCCGCCTGACGGGCGGCGTGCTCCTGCAAGGCCTTCCGGGCGGCGGCGGCTTCCGCGGTCCTCTTCTGCGCGGCGGCTTCCGCGGCCTTCTTCTGCGCGGCGGCGTCGGCGGCCTTCTTCGCGGCGGCCGCGTCCACGGCCTTCTTCTGCGCCGCGTACGCGTCGAGCTTGACGTTCGTGCCGGCCAGCTGGTCGGTGACCGTGCCCTTCACGTTCTTCAGGGAGGTGCCGGCCGCGACCTGCGCGGTCGTGGCGGGGGCGCCGGTGGTGACGGTTCCGGCGCTGCTGGGGACGGCCGAGAAGGCGAGAGCGGCGGTGCCGAGCGCGGCGACACCGGAGAGGACGATCCCGTGCTGCTTCGTCAGGGCACGACTGCGAGCACGGCCGAGAAAGTTCTTGGGCATGGCTGGTGGACCTCTTCGATAGCGCGGAGGCCGCTCTGCGTCCGCCGGGGGAAGTGGCTCCCCCCGCACGAACGCCGCGGGCGGAACCCGCGGCGCTGAGCGACGGAAGTAATTCTTAGCTGGCGCAAAATCCCCAGGCAAAGGTGTGACCTACGATCCCGGGTAGTGGATCAGGGAAGGGCAAAACGGGACAGACAGGGCTGTCTGTCCCGTTCATGCGGGCCGGTTCGTCTCCTATGCCCCTTCGTACGTGATGCAGGCCCTATGTGCGGGCTCACACGGCGTTCCCCGCACTCTCACGATGCGTTGCCGCCGCAACGCTATGGGTGAGGGTCGTCCTGCGGAAGGAGGAGATGGACGTCGCAGAACTCGTGCCACAGGTAGCGCCCGCGCAGCGCCTCCTCACAGGCACGGTCCACCGCCGCCCGCCCGGCGACGGCCTCCAGCATCAGCAGATGCGAGGCCTCCGGCTCGTGCAGCCCGGTCAGCAGCCCGTCCACCACCCGTACCCCGCGTGCGGGCGTCACCACCAAATCCGTCCGCCCCCGGCGGTCCGCACCTCCCCGTCCGGCCCCACCGCCGACTCCACGGCCCGCACGGCCGTCGTCCCCAACGCGATCCCTCGGCCTCCCGCCGCCCGTACGGCGGTGATCAGCCGGGCCGACGCCGCCGGCACCGCGAACCGTTCCGGATACGGCGGCTCGTACGCCCGGGCCGACGACACCCCCGTGTGCAGGACGACCGGCGCGAACAGCACCCCCCGGCTCACCAGCTCCGCCACCAGCCGTGCGGTGAAGGGCCGGGCCGCGCTCGGCATCTCCGCACTGCCCGACCCGTCCGGCGACGGCAGCGCGAACACCGTCTGGTACGCGGACAGCGGCTGGTCCCGCCGGGTGTAGGCGTACCGGATGGGCCGCCCGTGCTCCCACAGCACCTCCCGTACGTCCGCCCCGGCCGCCCGCGCCCACCACAGCCCCTCCCCGCGCGCTCAGCGGCTCCTCCGGCACCAGCCGGCCCCCGCCCGGCAACGCCACCTCCGTACCCGCCGCAGTGGACGCACGCGCGCGCGTGGTGCCGTGTCCGTCCGGTTCCCACAGCTCCACCGCCCACCGCCCGTCGTCCCCCCGGGGTGGAGAAGTGCACCACCACGCGCGCGTCCCCGGCCCGCCCGTCCACGGCGGCGGCCGGCGTCGGCGAGGTGTTCACCACCAGCACGTCCCCGGCCCGCAGCAGCTCCGGCAGCGCACGGAAGGCGTGATGCGCCACCCGCGTCCCGCGCGACACCAGCAGCCGTACGGCGTCCCTGCCGAGCCCCGGCCCCCGCAGCTCCGCCGGCGCGCGCGGACAGCTCCCCGGGAACCTTCCCCCACCCCCGGACCACCGGGGGAACCCCCGCCCCCGCGGTCACCGCTCCTCCCGCAGCCCGGCCGCGGTGTACCGGCCGCTCGCCGGACGCCGGTCCAGCAGCCGCAGGAAGAGCGGCGCGATCTCCTCCGGCGCCGGCATCCCCGACAGGTCCTCGTGCGGCTCGGCCGCGGCGAGCATCTCCGTGCGCATCCCGCCCGGATCCACCCACCACACCCGCAGCCCCGGCTCCTCCACCGCCAGTACCGCGGACAGCTGGTCCAGCGCCGCCTTCGTCGCCCCGTACGCGCCCCACGCGCGGTAGGCCTCCACCGCCGCGTCCGAACTGACACCGATCACGGCACCCGCGGGCGTCTCCAGGAGCAGCGCCCTCCTGCACCAGCCCCAGCGGGGCCACCAGGTTGGTCTCCAGAGCGGCACGGTAACCGTCCAGCGGCTGGCCGCCGAGCGGCACCAGCGGCTCGGTGCCCAGGACCCCGGCGTTGTTCACCACCAGGTCCAGCCCGCCCAGCCCGCGCGCCGCCGCCACCAGCTCCGCCCGGTGCCCCGCTTCCGTGACGTCACCGGGCACGCCCGGACCCGGGTGCCGTGACCGGCGACGGCCTCGGCCGCCGCCGCCAGGGCGTCCACGCCCCGGGCGTCGAACACCAGATCCCAGCCCCGCGCGGCCAGCGCCCCGGCCAGCGCCCGCCCCAGCCCCTTCGAGGCTCCCGTGATGATCGCTACCGGCATGACTACCGTCCCCTCGTCCCACCGCCCCGCGGGCGGTGCCATCACCGTAGGAACGGCACCCCCCGTACCGCCCCGGACGCGGGCCGCAGAGCCCGGGGTCCCTTCGGCCTGCACCCCGAGCCACCCGCCCCGCGCCCCGGGCCTACGCCGCAGGCCCTACGCCCAGCGGACCGGGTCCCGCCGGCATCGGACCGATCCGCGCCGTCACACCCCGCCGGTACCGTGAGCACATGAGCCAAGGCCCCCGGTCCGGCCTCGCCGCGGTCAGTTCCGCGCTGCTGGCCATGAGCAGGCACCTGGAGGTGCGCGACGTCCTCAAGACGATCGTCGCCTCCGCCCGTGAACTGCTCGACGCGCAGTACGCCGCCCTGGGCGTCCCCGACGACCACGGCGGCTTCGCCCAGTTCGTCGTGGACGGCGTCAGCGACGAACAGTGGCGCGCCATCGGTCCGCTCCCGCGCCAGCACGGCATCCTCGCCGCGATGCTCCGCGAGGCGAAGGCCGAGCGCCTCGCCGACGTGCGCAAGGACCCCCGCTTCGAGGGCTGGCCGTCCGCCCACCCCGACCTGGCCGACTTCCTGGGCCTGCCCATCCGCGACGGCGACGAGGTCATCGGCGCGCTCTTCCTCGCCAACAAGCAGTGCGCTCCGCAGGGACACCCCCCGCGCCCCAGGCCCGAGGGCGGATGCGGCTTCACGGAGGAGGACGAGGAACTGCTCGGCATCCTCGCCCAGCACGCCGCCATCGCCCTGACCAACGCCCGCCTCTACGAGCGCAGCCGCGAACTGACCATCGCCGAGGAACGCTCCCGGCTCGCCCACGAACTGCACGACGCGGTCAGCCAGAAACTCTTCTCCCTGCGCCTGACCGCCCAGGCCGCCGCCGCGCTCGTCGACCGCGACCCCGCCCGCGCCAAGGAGGAACTGCACCAGGTCGCCGCCCTGGCCGCCGAGGCCGCCGACGAACTGCGCGCCGCCGTCGTGGAACTGCGGCCCGCCGCCCTGGACGAGGACGGCCTGGTCGCCACCCTGCGCACCCAGATCCAGGTCCTCGACCGCGCCCACAGCGCGCGCGTGACCTTCACCGGCAACGGCTTCCGCGCCCTGCCCGCCGCCCAGGAGGAGGCCCTGCTCCGGGTCGCCCAGGAGGCACTGCACAACGCCCTGCGCCACTCCGGCGCCGCCCACGTCGACGTCAGCGTGCGGCGGCGCGGCTGCGGAGCGGTCCTGCGCGTCACCGACGACGGCGACGGCTTCGACCCCACGGCGGTCCGCCGCGCCGGACGCCACCTCGGCCTGGTCTCGATGCGGGACCGGGCGAGCGGCGCCGGCGGCACGCTGACCGTGGAATCAGCGCCCGGAAAGGGCACCACGATCGAGATGGAGGTCCCCGGTGGGTGAACCGATCAAGGTGCTCCTCGTCGACGACCACCAGGTCGTCCGCCGGGGCCTGCGCACCTTCCTGGAGGTCCAGGACGACATCGAGGTCGTCGGTGAGGCCGCCGACGGCGCCGAGGGAGTCGCCCGCGCCGAGGAGCTGCGGCCCGACGTCGTCCTGATGGACATCAAGATGCCGGGCACGGACGGCATCGACGCCCTGCGCCGGCTGCGCGAACTCGACAACCCCGCGCGCGTGCTCATCGTCACCAGCTTCACCGAGCAGCGCACGGTCGTCCCGGCGCTGCGCGCGGGCGCCGCCGGATACGTCTACAAGGACGTGGACCCCGACGCCCTCGCCGGCGCCATCCGCTCCGTGCACGCCGGACACATCCTGCTCCAGCCGGAGGTCGCCGGGGCCCTGCTCTCGCAGGAGGAGACCGGCACCGGTCACGGCAGGGGCGGCACGCTGACCGAACGGGAGCGCGAGGTGCTCGGCCTGATCGCGGACGGCCGCTCCAACCGCGAGATAGCCCGCGCCCTCGTCCTGTCCGAGAAGACCGTCAAGACACACGTCTCCAACATCCTCATGAAGCTCGACCTCGCCGACCGCACCCAGGCCGCGCTGTGGGCCGTACGCCACGGCATGGCCGGCTGAGACAACCCGGCCCGGGCCGCACCCGCCCCAGAGGCCCGCCGGCCGGCGCTCACCGCACTCCCCGCTCCTCCACCACCGCGTTGTACGCCGCCACCTGCGCCCGCCGGGCCGTACGCTCCACCGGCCGCAGCGCCTCGGCACGCGCCGCCATCTCGGCGGAGCTGACCGCGCCCCCGTGCCCGTGGTCGTACGCCAGCGACACCAGCAGCCCCACCCGCTGCGCCAGCTCCAGCACCCGCACCGCACGCGGCGGATACCCCGGCGCCAGCACCTCCCGGCCGCGCTCGGCCCGCGCCCGGTACGCGCCGATCGCCGCCTCCGCCACCGGGCCCGACCCGGCGACGTCCAGCCCGGACAGCACCTCGGTCGCCTCCCGCAGCGCCTCCGCCAGCTCCCGCTCGGCCTCGCCCAGCGACGGCACGTCCGCGGGCGGCGCCTCCCGCACCGGCAGCACGTGCCACACCACCTCCACGTGCACATCACCCTCGGGCCCCGCCTCGGACACCTCGGGCACCAGCCCGGCCGCCGCGCCGTGACAGACCACCGCCTCCCCGGCCTCCAGCGCCCGCGCGTTGAACTCGGCGGGTCCGCTCAGCCCCAGCGGATGCCCCGGCGCGGGCAGTGCCACCCGCAGCCCGGTCACCCCCAGCGCGCGCAGCCGTCCCAGCGCCAGCGTCAGCCCGACCGGCGCGGACTCCCCGGGCAGTCCCTCCACCCGGTGCACCGCGTCCTCGCCCACGATGGCGAGCACGGCGTCGTCCGGAGAGACAACTCCGGCCAGAAGGGCGTTTCCCCAAGCGGCAAGGCGTCCTGAACGCGGTTCCGAGAGCATGCCCCCACCCTAAGGACCGGACCGATGGAATGGTGCGGGACGCTCGTGGCGTAGATTTCATGAGGGCTGCGCCCGCGGGCGTGGCGGACCCGAGCCACAGGCGTACGCGACAGCCGAGACCGGCGAGACTGCAAGGGGAGACAACACGCTCATGAGCGATGTTCTGGAGCTTCAGGACGTATCCGTGGTCCGGGAGGGCCGGGCTCTGGTGGACCAGGTCTCCTGGTCGGTGAAGGAGGGCGAGCGCTGGGTCATCCTCGGTCCCAACGGCGCCGGCAAGACCACCCTCCTGAACGTCGCCTCCAGCTACCTCTACCCCAGCAAGGGCACCGCCACCATCCTCGGCGAGACCCTCGGCAAGCCCGGCACCGACGTCTTCGAACTCCGCCCCCGCATCGGCATGGCCGGCATCGCCATGGCGGAGAAGCTCCCCAAGCGCCAGACGGTCCTCCAGACGGTCCTCACCGCCGCCTACGGCATGACCGCCGGCTGGCAGGAGGAGTACGAGGCCGTCGACGAGCAGCGCGCCCGCGCCTTCCTCGACCGCCTCGGCATGAGCGACTACCTGGACCGCAGGTTCGGCACCCTCTCCGAGGGCGAGCGCAAGCGCACCCTGATCGCCCGCGCCCTGATGACCGACCCCGAGCTGCTCCTGCTCGACGAGCCCGCCGCCGGCCTCGACCTCGGTGGCCGCGAGGACCTCGTCCGCCGCCTCGGCCGGCTCGCCCGTGACCCCATCGCCCCCTCGATGATCATGGTCACGCACCACGTCGAGGAGATCGCCCCCGGCTTCACCCACGTCCTCATGATCCGTCAGGGCAAGGTCCTCGCCGCCGGCCCGATCGAGCTGGAACTCTCCTCCCGCAACCTCTCCCTCTGCTTCGGCCTTCCGCTTGTCGTGGAGCAGGTCGGCGAGCGCTGGACCGCGCAGGGCCTGCCCCTGTCCTGACCCGCCCCCGAGTCGGTTCCGTTCCCGTTCGCGCCCTGTCCGCCGCCCGGCCGCGGTCCTACCATGACCGTGTGAACGACATCGGCGCATGGGTGTGGTGGCTCGTCGGCGCGGCGGCGCTCGGAATCCCGCTCGTCGTCACCGCCATGCCCGAGTTCGGCATGCTCGCAGTGGGAGCCGTCGCGGCGGCGGTCGTCTCCGCAATCGGCTTCGACGCGGTCATCCAGGTCCTCACGTTCGTCGCCGTCTCCGTCGCCCTCATCGCGGTCGTCCGCCCCATCGCGGCCCGGCACGGCAGACAGCGCCCCCGACTCGCCACGGGGATCGAGGCGTTGAAGGGCAGGCAGGCCGTGGTACTGGAGCGGGTCGACGGCTCCGGCGGCCGCATCAAGCTCGCCGGCGAGATCTGGTCGGCCCGCGCGCTCGACACCGCCCGCGCCTACGAAGTGGGCCAGGAGGTGGACGTCGTGGACATCGAAGGGGCCACCGCGGTCGTCATCTGAGAACAACTCACCGAGAACGACTCACGAGTTGCGCGACGGTCTGTCAGACTCGACCAGCAAGATCCTCAACAGCCATGAGATCTGCCTCAGGCGCCGAAGCGGAGAAGGGTACGGGGAGCGACGTTGGAACCCGTCATCATCGTCCTGGTCATTCTGGTGGTGTTGGTCTTCATCGCCCTGATCAAGACGATCCAGGTCATCCCACAGGCCAGCGCCGCCATCGTCGAGCGCTTCGGCCGCTACACGCGGACGCTGAACGCGGGCCTCAACATCGTGGTCCCGTTCATAGACACCATCCGCAACCGCATCGACCTGCGGGAACAGGTCGTCCCGTTCCCGCCCCAGCCGGTGATCACCCAGGACAACCTGGTCGTGAACATCGACACGGTCATCTACTACCAGGTCACCGACGCCCGGGCCGCCACCTACGAGGTCGCCAGCTACATCCAGGCGATCGAGCAGCTCACCGTCACCACGCTGCGCAACATCATCGGCGGCATGGACCTGGAGCGCACCCTGACCTCCCGCGAGGAGATCAACGCGGCCCTGCGCGGCGTCCTCGACGAAGCCACCGGCAAGTGGGGCATCCGCGTCAACCGCGTCGAGCTGAAGGCCATCGAACCGCCCACCTCCATCCAGGACTCGATGGAGAAGCAGATGCGCGCCGACCGTGACAAGCGCGCCGCCATCCTCACCGCGGAAGGCACGCGCCAGGCCGCCATCCTCACCGCGGAGGGCGAGAAGCAGTCCCAGATCCTGCGCGCCGAGGGCGAGGCCAAGGCAGCCGCCCTGCGCGCGGAGGGCGAGGCCCAGGCCGTCCGCACGGTCTTCGAGGCCATCCACGCCGGCGACCCGGACCAGAAGCTCCTGTCCTACCAGTACCTCCAGATGCTCCCCAAGATCGCCGAAGGCGACGCCAACAAGCTCTGGATCGTGCCCAGCGAGATCGGCGACGCCCTCAAGGGCCTCTCCGGCGCGATGGGCAACTTCGGCCCCTTCGGCGGCGGTTCGGGCAACGGCGGCAACGGCGGCAACACCGTCCCGCCCCAGAACACCGGCACGGCCACGGAACGCCGCGAGAAGCCGACCATCGACTGAGCCCGTTCTCCCGCGTTCCGACCGCCGCGGCGGCACCTCCACTCACGGGGTGTCGCCGCTTTCCTCTCCGTCCCGGTGGGCGGCTAGGCCGCGTCCCGGCCCAGCCACTCGGGGAGCGCGTCGAAGTCCTCCCGGCCCAGGGTCAGGAGCATCGCGTCCGCCGGCGTCGGCTCGAAGGGTTCCCGCAGCAATGTCATCCCGGCCTCCTCCGGAGTCCGGTTCGCCTTGCGGTGGTTGTCCTCGGCGCACGCGGCCACCGTGTTCAGCCACGTGTCCTGTCCGCCCCGCGACCGCGGCAGCACATGGTCCACGGTCGTCGCCCGGTGCCCGCAGTACGCGCACCGGTGCCGGTCCCGGACCAGCACACCCCGCCGCGACCACGGAGCTTGTCTTCGGAACGGCACCCGTACGTACCGGCACAGCCGGATCACCCGGGGCGCGGGTATGTCCACGTCCGCACCCCGCATACGCAGTTCGGAGTGGGCCTGCTCGACGACGGCCTTGTCCTGGAGCACCAGGACAACGGCCCGGTTCAAAGTCACCGTCGACAGCGGCTCGAAGCTCGCGTTCAGCACCAGCGTGTCACGCATCCAGCCCACCTCCCATGTGCGCCGGCCCACCCCCCGGCGGGCTCGGACCAACTCTGGACGGGCGCGCTGAGATGGACAACGCAATAAAAAGTGCCCGCCTCCGGTCACTTCCAAGACCGGAGGCGGGCAAAACTTCCATGAACGCCGGACGGCGCCGGGGGGGATGCGGTCAGTCCTCGGCGGGGTTCTCGTACTCACCGATGAGCTGGGCACGCGCGAGCGCGTGGAACCGCAGGTTGAACCCCACGACGGCCGGCGAGGCGTCCGCGTCCGGACCCAGCTTCTCCCGGTCCACCGCGTACACCGTGAACACGTACCGGTGCGGCCCGTCCCCGGGCGGCGGAGCGGCACCGCCGAAGTCCCTCGTCCCGTAGTCGTTCCGCGCGTGGACGGCGCCCTCGGGCAGCCCCTCGAACTTCCCGCCGCCCGCACCCGCCGGCAGCTCCGTGACCGAGGCCGGGATGTCGAACAGGACCCAGTGCCAGAACCCGCTGCCCGTCGGCGCGTCGGGGTCGTAACAGGTCACGGCGAAACTCTTGGTCTCCGGCGGGAAGCCCTCCCAGCGCAGCTGCGGCGAGGTGTTCCCCCCGGCCTGGACCTGGGCGCTCTTCAGCGTCGCACCCTCCTCGACGTCCTCGCTCGTCACCGTGAACGACGGCACGGGCGGATGGAAGTCGTGGGGGAGCGGCCGCCGCTTCAGCTCGGTCACCTCGGTACCCTCCTGGTCGATGACTGGAATCAGCGGTTCCGAGCCTAGAACCAGTTGCGCTTGCTGCCGACCTCGGACAGCCACTGGTTGAGGTAAGCCGCCCAGTCGGTCCCCTGCCAGTCGTCCAGACCCACCTGGAACGACCGGAAGGTGTCCGAACCCTCGCTGAACAGACCCGGCTTCTTGTCCATCTCCAGGACGACGTCCATCGCGTACTCGTCCGCCACGAAGCTCAGCTCCACCTGGTTCAGACCCCGGTACTGCGACGGCGGGTAGAACTCGATCTCCTGGTAGAACGGCAGCTTCTGCCGGGTGCCCCGGATGTGGCCGCGCTCCATGTCCGCGTTCTTGAAGCGGAAGCCCAGCTGGATGAAGGCGTCCAGGATCGCCTTCTGCGCGGGCAGCGGGTGCACGTTGATCGGGTCGAGGTCACCGGAGTCCACGGCCCGCGCGATCGCCAGCTCGGTGCTCACCCCGATGTGCATACCGCGCAGCGACTGCCCGTCGATCATCGTGACCGGCGTCTCCCAGGGAATCTCCAGCCCGAACGGCACCGTGTGCACGGCCCCCGCCGCCAGCTCGAAGGCACCCCCGAGCCGCACCTTGGTGAACTCGATGTCCTGCTTGTACTCCTGGTCGCCGCTCTCCACCTCGACCTTGGCCTGGAGACCCACGGACAGCCCCTCGACGGCCTGGTTCACGGACCCGCCCTGGATCCGCACCTCACCCTGGACGACACCACCCGGTACGACATTGACCTCGGTCAGCACCGTCTCGACCGAGGCACCGCCGGCCCCGAGGCTCGCGAGCAGCTTCTTGAACGCCATGACTCTCCCTTTGCGAATGGACCATCGACCCCTACGAACGCGATCCGACCCCGGCCGGTTCCGCCGGTGCGGTGCTCCGTCTGGGCTACCCTCGGAGAGCATGATCGCGCCCCCGGACCGTACGCCACTGCCCCGCACCTTCTTCGACCGCCCGGTGCTGGAGGTCGCACCGGACCTCCTCGGCCGCATCCTGGTCCGGACGACACCCGACGGCCCGATCGCCCTCCGCCTCACCGAGGTCGAGGCGTACGAAGGCCCGAACGACCCCGGCTCCCACGCCTACCGCGGGCCCACCGCCCGCAACGCGGTGATGTTCGGCCCGCCCGGACACGTGTACGTCTACTTCACCTACGGCATGTGGCACTGCATGAACCTCGTCTGCGGACCCGAGGGCCGGGCGAGCGCGGTCCTGCTCCGCGCGGGCGAGGTGGTGGAGGGAGCCGAGCTGGCCCGCAAGCGGCGTGTCTCGGCCCGGAACGACAAGGAACTGGCCAAGGGGCCGGCCCGGCTGGCCACCGCCCTCGAGGTCGACCGCGCCCTGGACGGCACGGACGCGTGCGCCTCGGGGGAGACGCCACTGAGGATGCTGACCGGCACACCCGTCCCCGCCGACCAGGTACGCAGCGGCCCCCGGACGGGAGTCGCCGGCGAGGGCGGGAACGGGGAATGCCATCCCTGGCGTTACTGGGTGGCGGACGACCCGACGGTGAGCCCCTACCGGGCGCACGCGCCGCGGCGTCGACGGAGTTGACGCGGGCCGCCGAGATGCGTAATGTGGCCCGAGCCGCTGAACCGGGTACGGCGATCGCCTGCAGCCGGAGCGGCCAAACAACCTCCACTCAGCCACACCCCTCAGCGGGGTCGATTCCGACGCGCCCGCGCGCTCGAATTCGAACTCGCGGGACTCGATTATGAGTCGCCGAGGGAATCGGCTAAAGTAGTGGACGTCGAAAGGCCGGAGGCGAAAGCCGAAAGCCCGCGACAATCCCGCCGACCGGGAGTCAGACACCGAAAGGGTCTGATAAAGTCGGAACCGCCGGAAAGGGAAACGCGGAAGCGGGAACCTGGAAAGCACCGAGGAAATCGGGTCGAGAAAAGATCTGATAGAGTCG
>NZ_JBEXRO010000018.1:0-161728 GCF_040613095.1 Streptomyces sp. NPDC006309
AACCCATTCGGCATTGGTCAGATCACCCCGCCCCATGCAGGGCACAACGAGCAAAGGATCCGACAGTCACATGATCCGCCGGACAGAACCTAGTCGGCGAACTGTCAACGTGCAGTGAGCTATTTCGGCAGCGGTGGGCATCTCAGGACGTGCGGCTGCACCGGTCCGGCCGCAAGCGTGTGCGCCATCCGATCGTGGGCCGGCTCGACCTGGACGTCGAGTCCCTGGAACTGCCCGCCGAACCCGGCTTGCACCTCATCGTCTACACCGCACCCGCGGGCACGCCGACCGCTGACAATTTGGCGCTCCTGGCGTCGTGGGCGGCCACCCGACAGACGCTGGCGACCGAGATCGAAGCACCCAACGGATAATCCGGCCCCTCCAGCCGTACCAGTCAGCGGACCATGACGTGGGGCAACAATCGCGAATGAAGCGGATTCAGCGAGCGGCCGGCGCGGTCGTCGGCTCAGCGGTGGGCGACGCCCTGGGCGCCCCCTTCGAGTTTGGCCCCCCGGGAGCGTTCTCCGCGCGGTTTCCCGCGCCTGGTGCCGGTGGCGAGATGTGCGGAGGTGGTGGCTGGGACCCTGGCGAGGCCACTGACGACACGCAGATGGCCGTCTTGGTCGCGGAGTCGCTGCTGGAGCGGGGCGGGCTGGATCTGCCGGACATCTTCGCCCGCTTCCAGCGGTGGGCGGCATCAGAGCCGAAGGACATCGGCTTGCAGACCGAAGACGTCCTGACCAACGGCATGCCCTGGGACCTCGCCGCCGCGATCCATTTCCAGGTCAACCAACGAGCGGCGGGAAACGGCTCTTTGATGCGGGCGTCGACCTCCGCGGTTCACTTCGCGGCCGCCGGCCAAGAAGCCACCATGGAGGCGGCCCGCCGTATCGCTGCCCTCACCCACGGGGACCGCGCGGCCTGGGAAGGCACCGCGATCTTCCACGAGCTCATCCGTGTCACGTTCGAGGACACCGACCCCCTCGCTGCGCTCCCGGACGTCCTGGCTCTTGTCCACCCCGACCACCGCGGCCGCTACGCCACCGTCCTCGCGCCCGACTGGCACCCCGAGCAGGCGACCGAGTTCAACGGTGCCGTCTGGCCCTGTCTGGGCTCAGCCGTCTGGGCCTTGCGCACCACCGCCAGCTTCGAAGACGCGATACGCGCGGCGATCGACCTCGGCGGTGACACGGACACCGTCGCCGCGGTGACCGGAGGCCTCGCGGGGGCGTACTACGGGCTGGACGCAATCCCCGCCCGCTGGACCCAACCGCTCCGTGTCCCCCTCCCAGGATTCGACGGACGGGTGCTGCACGCGCCAGATCTACTCAACCTTGCACACCGCCTCGGAGGCTGAACCGGGTACTGCTCCGCGATGGCACTCTCCACGAACTCCGGCTCTCAGCCGCAGTCACCTGACCAGTGGCTCCGCAAGGAGGACAACTCGATCTGCTTCGACATCGAATCCGAGCACCGGATGACCATGGGCACCCTCCGGATGCATCAGCACCGGCTTACCCAACCGCCGCCCGATCTCCCGCAAGAAGCCGCAGAACAGTTCAAGTCGCTCCTGCCCCTGCAACTCGTGCAGATCAACGTCGAAATCGATCTCCTCGTCCGAGCAGAAGCGGAAGATCGCCAGCACATCAGCTCTCAGCCAGACACGCAGGCTCGGGCACTCAGTATCCGCTGGTCGAGGCAGTGCAGCTTCCGCCCGGGGCAGGGGCAGCACCCTCTCTCCGTCGGAGTATTGGCACTTCCAGTCCTTCTCCATGATGAGATCCAGTACGTCTTGCCAGTTGTGCCCCGAGGCATCAGGGACACTCGCTTCCGGTAGCGATTCGCCGGGGCATCCGCACCGAGGAGAACACCCGCTTGTGAATCCAGGCACTATCAGCCAGGCAGCCGGGCTGTTCGCGGTGACCAACATCGACGACATCCTGGTCCTGGCGCTGTTCTTCGCCCAGGGCACCGGGCACCGGGGTTCCGCGCGCCGCATCGTGGTGGGTCAGTACCTGGGTTTCTCCGCGATCCTCGCCGTGGCGGCGGCCGCCGCGTTCGGCGCTACATTCCTGCCTGAGTCCGCAATCCCCTACCTCGGTCTCCTGCCGCTCATGCTGGGCCTCAAGGCCGCCTGGCAGGCATGGAGGAACCACCGGGACAGCGACGGAGGCGAGGACGAGGCGCAGGCCCAGGGCAGCGGGCGGAGCCCGCTGGAGGTCGCCGCCGTCACCTTCGCCAACGGCGGCGACAACATCGGCGTCTACGTCCCCGTCTTCGCCACCGCAGGCATCGGCGGGATGAGCGTGTACGCCGCGGTGTTCCTCGTGCTGGTGGCCGTGTGGTGCTTCGCCGGCCGGTTCCTCGCCACCCGCCCCGTCGTAGCGACGGCTCTCACCCGGTGGGGCCACGTCCTGCTCCCCCTGGTCCTGATCACCATCGGCCTGCTCATCCTCATCGAAGGCGGCGCCTTCGGCCTGTGAGGGTCAGGGCCAGTTCGAATTCCTCCCGGCCGCAGGTGCCTCCCGAACTGGCCTACACGTGTTGTCCGTTCTCGTGTCCGGAGCCACCGCGGAGCGGTGCCCGACAAGGGGGGCGGTCGCCGCGCAGCACGCGCAGAGCGCGCAGCGCTCGCAGGGGCCGCGCAGCGAGGGCGGGAGCGCAGCGGCCGCCCGGTACGCCTGCCGCGTGGCAGGCGGCGGCCGGTGCCGCGCCCCGCCCCACCCACCCCGGAAAAGAGCTCCGCTGCGCCCTGGAGCCCTCGCCCCCCTTGACAAGGGTCCCAACTCGTGCCCCGCTCCCCGACCAGGGAAACCCATCGCAACGGCGCGCCGGATCGTCATCCTCGAAGACCACCTCGAAGAAGCCAGCGCCTGAACATCCCACACCGCAAGGGCACACCTGCAACCCGGGCCTGCCCCACCGCTTGACCCGCCCGCAGCCGGCAGCCCCGGGTACGCAACGGTGCCATTGCCGGACCCCCGTCTGTTCGAGTGGCCTTGACGCATCCGCTGTGACGACCGTGGTGGAATATGGCCGCAGGCATCCCGCCTGACACCAGCCTTTTCGGCACCTTGGACGGGGCCCGGAGCACCATCGAGCAGCAGGGAGTCGGCGTGAGCGCAGGGGGGCCGGGCAGAGACGGCGGGCCGATCACCTCTTCTGTGGGGAGTGTCCGGGGCGGGGCGCTGACCCTGGCAGGAGTGCTGGCGGCGGCGGAGACCGCTGCACCGGTGGAGTCCCTGGACGTGGTTGCACGGATGCTCAGGGAGCACCTCGGGGCCGTGTCGGTGTCGTTCCTGATCACCGACTTCACCGGCGGTTCGGTCGTACGGCTGGGGGCCGCGGGAAGCGTCGATACCGGCGAGCCCGCCCGCCGCATCACGCTGCGGGGCACCCTGTACGACGACGTGATCCGCACCCAGCAGCCGTGCGTGGAGAAAACGGGCGAGGACAGGCGGGTACGCGTGGTCGCCCCGGTGACCAACCGCGGGGATGCCATCGGGCTCCTGGAGCTGTTCCTGCCCGCGGCACCGGACGCCCAGGTGATGCAGGAGATCGGCGAGAGCGCGCACGCGCTGGCCTACATCGTCATCGCGAATCGGTCCTTCACAGACGTCTATCAGTGGGGCCGCCGCACCAAGCCGCTGAGCCTGGCTGCGGAAATCCAGCACCGGCTGCTGCCGGCGTCACTGGCGTGCGAGGCAGCACAGTTCGCGGTCGCCGGGGCCCTGGAGCCCGCCGACCACGTCGGGGGTGACACCTTCGACTACACGATCGACCGGGACACGGTCCAACTCTCCGTCACCGACGCCATGGGCCACGACGTCGACGCCGCACTCCTTGCCACCCTCGCCGTAGGCGCCCTGCGCCGGGCCCGGAGGGCGGGCGCCGACCTCGCGGAGCAGGCCCGCCAGGCCGACCAGGCCATGCGCGAGCACAGCCAGAGCTACGTCACCGGACAAATACTGCGCATCAGCCTGGCCGACGGCAGGACCGAGTTCATCAACGCCGGGCACCCCTGGCCGCTGATGATGCGCGACGGGCAGGTGCGGCAGATCACCCCAGAGATCGACATGCCATTCGGTTTCCAGGTACCCCACACCTACCGGATGCAGCCGCTGGACCTGCGCCCCGGTGACCGGCTGGTGATGCTGACGGACGGCATGCTGGAACGCAACGCCGTCAGCATCGACCTGCCGGACCTGATCGTCCGCACCCGCGCGCTGCACCCCCGCGAAGCCGCCCGCGCCCTCATCGCGGCGGTCGTCGACGCCAACCAAGGCCACCTGGAAGACGACGCGACCGTCATGTGCTTGGACTGGCACGGGCTCGACAGGTCCGGGCGGGACGCCGACACGGGCGCCGACCTCGCCGACGCCTCTGCACCGTCATGACGGGACGGACCATTCCCAGGTACTGAGCCGGACCATTTGACCAACTGCTTGCGCGCTCTGGGCACGCGGACCGTTCTGCTGCCGGCCGCGGGTTCTCCCGGTCACCGGTGGATCCGCGCGAGCTCGCCGACCATGCGAAGGCGTTCGCCGGCCTCGCAGAGATGGCCGTCCACGGCGACGCCACCCGCACGCTCAGAGGCCGGCGGTGCACCACCGCTGTCGCTCTCGTGGAGGTCGGCGGGCACCTCGCGGTTCCCGCCGGGCGCACTGATACCGGGCTCCCCGCCCGCGATGTCGTACATGTCGCAGGCGCCGCCGCACGATGCGGGGTCCACCAGAACATGCCATACGATCTCGTCCTCGCCGAGGGCACGGGAGTGCACGCGCTCCACTGCCGCCGGCATGCTCGTCTCTCGTTGCCGACAGTCCGGCCGGAGCCGGGCTCCGGTGCCGACCGGAGCTTCGGATAGTTGCAGGCTTCACCTCCTCGGTGCTGCTCCGGGCGTCACCGGAAGCGGTGTCGGGCTTGCGGGGGTCAGGTCGGGCGTTGGGTCAGGTACGCAGCAGGGCGGCGATCTTCCCGGCGGTGCTAGGCAGGGTCGACACGCAGGTCTTTCAGGGCGATGGCGTTCTCGTCAGCGGGTTCGACGGTGATCCCGGTAGCGTGGAGGTTCATGACGCCGGACGCGGCGGCGGCCAGGTTGGAACGGTCCAGCCAGCGGACCGGCCGAGCGTGTGCACGAGGGCGGCGACTTTGGCGTAGGGGCCGTCGTAGACGGGCTGCTCGAACGGCCCGGCCCGGTGGCGGGCGACCGCCGAGACGGGGACGCCGTACTCGTCGGGGGCGGATCGTCCGCTCCGGCCGCGTCGGCGGCCCGTAGGAGCCAGGGGACGTCGATGTGCAGGTCCATCAGGCTCCGTGCGCTCCCTGTTTCGCCTGCTGGGCTTGTTCGGCGTCGTCGAAGGCGCTCCGGTGTTCTGCCAGAAAGCGGGCGGCCGCGTCCGCCGCACGGGCGCGCAGGCCGCTGGTGCACGCGCCGCCCCTCGGTGGGTCGCGCGGATCAGGCGCCTACGGGCGGATCCGGGGTCGGGCGTCCTGGCCGTCGGCGCGCGGCCCGGTCAGACGCCCTCGGCCTGCGTCAGGCGACCGGGTAGAGGGCGGGGCCAGCGGCGGAGGTGCCAGGCGGACCGCCTCCTGCGCAGTGACCCGGCTGCCCTGCGCGCACTTGCCCGCGGGGCAGCGGCCGTCACCGACCGTCAAGCTGTGGCAGTAGTCCGAGTCGATTACCTGCTCGAATACTCGAATAGGGGTGGGACAGGCGCTCGAAGGGGTCCACGTGGATGGAGGGCGCGCCGGAGGAGCGAATTTTGGGGCGATGGCCTGGCCGTCAGCGAGATGCCCAGGTCAGTGGCCGTGGCACCCTGGGCCTGGATGGCGAAGACGCGTCGGACGACCGCCTCGCCAGAGGTCTCTCGCGCTGCGCCGGCCAGGGCCTGTACGTGGGGTTCGCAGCCTGCGGACGCTGCCGTGGCCGAGCATCGAACCGTGCCCTTCGTGCTTTCGACGCAGAGTTCTCCCGCGGGCTCGCATCCCCGCCCGTGTGCCGTGGTGGGTGCCGGCCGCCCGGGACAGCGCGGCGCCGGGTGAACCGGTGAGTATCCGGTTCACCCGGCTACCGAGCGGTATCACGTTGCTGCTCGATCACCGCCCGGCCCCGATACCCGGCTCATGCCGCTGCTGTGGCGTTCTCACGCGACCGGTCGGGTGGGATCAGTAGCAGTCACCGGGTGTTTGGTGAATCGGTGCCACCAGTGGCGGCGCCGGGGATGCATTGCCCGACCCAACCGGAGGCCGATCAGCAGGTATCCGAGAAGGGCACCAGTGGTGTTGAGCAGCACGTCATCGATGTCGAAGGTACGTCCGGTGATAAGGGCGCCCTGAACAAGTTCCACGAGGAGCATCACGAAAGCGGTGACCACCGCCACCCGGGCAAGCCCTCGCGTGCGGGGTGCCAGCACCGGCAGCAGCACGCCGAACGGCATCCCCAGCACGACATTGCCGCCGAGCTGCTTGACCGTGTCAAGGGACGTGGGCTGGGCGAGATAGGTACGGATGGAGTCACCGGGCCGCAGATTACTGTGCGTCAAGCGCACGGATGCGGCCGACGGTTCCAACGTCAACCGGGCCAGCACCACCGCGAATCCCACCATCGCCGTGAAGGCCAGCAGCATGGCCAGTACCCGGCCGAGCCCGGACAGAGGAGGTTTCCCGGGAACCGGGTTCCCGGGTTCCCTTGTGGTCTTGTCACGCAGGACTGTCCGCGCCATTGAAAGCTCCTAGCACCATTGATTCGCTTGGACGTTCGGATATCCGCGGTGTGAAGCGGCAGGCGCTACACGGGGTCCGTTCCGGCCCGAAGATGTCGGCGTGCCCTGATCGGAGGAGCATCGGCACAGCAGCGTGCCGTCAGGCTCCTCGGCGGCCGGGGCGGTCACTGGTCGCCGACGGATCGGTTGAGTGTGTCACGCTCTCAGGCTTTCTCAACCTCATGAGTGCCAGAGCGGGTTTTCTGTGACATGCGGCGTGGCGACCGCCCTGTCGGTCGTCAACGGCGGAGTTTGGCCAGTTCGGCGTTGAACTGGGCGCCGGTGAGGAGGGCCAGGTTGGACAGCCACAGCCACACCAGGAAGACGATGGTCCCGGCGAGTGATCCGTACAGCCGGTTGTAGTTGCCGACGTGCGAGACGTAGAGCGCGAAACTCGCGGAGGCGACGAGCCACAGGACCACGGCCAGAGCGTCTCCCAGAAGTCTCTGCCGCACCCCACGTGTGCCGGCCGGACCCGAGCGGAACAGCACCAGCACCAACACGGCGACCAGGCACAGCAGGAGCGGCCACTTCAACGTGTTCCAGGCGGTGCCGGCCATGCTGCCCATGCCTACGAGCCGGCCGACGGTGTGGGCCGCCTCGCCGGTCATAATGAGCACCAGGGCACTGGAGACCAGGAGCACCAGCAGTACCAGGGCGGTCATCACCAGCCGTGGTGCCGTCCTCCACGCCGGGCGGAGGTCCTCGGCGCGGTGCATGACGTGCAGGGCTCGGCGGAAGACCCCCAGGTAGCTGGAGGCGGACCACAGGGCGCCGATCGTGCCGAAGACGGCCAGCGTCCAAGCAGCCGTGTGCTGCTCCGCCATGCCCTGCAAGGTGCTCCGTATGACGGGGCGGGACTCGGTCGGAACGACGGCGATGACGCTACTGATCACGTCCTCGGTGGTCGACGCGCCGACAATGCCCAACAACGAAACCGTGACGAGGAGCGTCGGGAAGAGCGCGAGCACCGCGTAATAGGTGAGGGCGGCTGCGAAATCGGTCACGTTGTCGTTCCACACCGAAGGGGGAGTTCGGCGCAGAGCGGTACCGATGTCACGCCAGCCCGGTAGGTCGCGCGCGTACGTCGGGGGCGGAAAGGGCGGTGTGGTCGCCTGGCTTGTCCGCAAGTGGTGTGCAGGGTGATCCGTCCTGGAGCGGGGCAGCGGAGTGCGGTCGGCACCGCCCGGCCCGAGTGCGGGTGTCGGCGAGTTGATCATCGGGCGGGCGCCTCTCCCTCGTGCCGTGGACCACCGTCCGGCTCTCCCCATCAGGCTTCCCCGACGAGCCGTTCGTACGTTCCCCGGGCGGCACGCCGCTCTCACCGGCGCACGGTCCGCGTGGAGATACGGGCGGACCCGCATCTGTTCATGCCGCAGAACGTATCCGCTGCCCCGCCGGACAGCCAACGGCCCGTCCGAAGTAACGCAGTGAGGTGTCAACTTCGGCATCGGGATCCGGGCCAGGATCGTCGGGCCGACGATCCTGTGGCCGTACCGGGCCGAGGAATTGGCTCAAGCGCCATGAGGCGGTCGGCGGCCCGTCTCCGTCACGGCTTTCCCCTCACCGGTTCCGCGCGCCGCCGGCCGGTCGTCGCACGCGGCACCGCGGGCATGGGACAACCCATACGCGGGCTCGCCGCCCTGGTGGATCGAGCCGGGCAAGGGAAGCTGCCGGAACCGGCGCGCCAACCCGGCCGCGTGCAGGATGACTTCCCGATATGGACGGAAGGCACCGGGCGACTGCCGTCAGTGGAGAACCGGGGGTGGGTGAAGGAGGTGTGGCCCTGCGCGGAAGGCTCGCGGCGGCCCGTGGAGCCTGGCTCCTCTTCGAGGGCGAAGCCGGCTTCTCCATGACGCCGCCGCAGGCAAAGACCTGGTCACAGCGCGCGCCGGACCCCCGTGGTGCGCATCCGCGGCCGCTCCCGCAGACGGGTGTCCATTGCCGACCTGACATCTACAAAGCACGGCCATCGTTCCCGGCTGATCTACCGGCCGCGACGGGACGACGGCCGCCGCGACGGCCGCAAGAGCTTCTCCTGGCGCGACTACCGGGACCTGCTGATCGCCGCACACCAGCAGCTCGGCGGCCCGATCGTGCTCGTCCGGGACAACCTCAACGTCCACAAGGCCGCCGATCTGCGAAAGTTCGCCGAGGACCGCGACTGGCTGACCATCTACTACCTGCCGCCCTACGCACCCGACCTCAACCCGTCGAAGAGATTTGGTCACTGCTGCGGCGCGGCCGGCTCTCCAACGTCGCCTTCAGCACCCCCGAACACCTCGTCCAGCGCATCCGACGGGGCTTACGGCACATCCAGTTCCGCAGCGATCTCATAGACGGCTGCCTCGCCGAGACCGGTCTGATCATCCGGCCCACCTGAGCAACCATGCGACATCACAAGTTCAACCTCAGTAACCGACAAGCGAACGAAACGCTCACTGAAGGCCATGGCGCCGCCCTGGCTCGACGACATATACATCCATGGAGCCGTGACGCGCCGATCCGCCGAGCGGGGGTCCCGGCCGCGTCGGCCCGTCACGGCTCACTGCCTGGGCAGGCCGTGTCCGACGGTCTTCACGTGCTGAGCAGCCGGTTGAAGAACGAACGGTATCGGCGCAGCGCCCCGCGCAATTCCTCGGTGTCGATCTGCTGGCCCTGGCCCCACTGGGCCTCCAGGTCCTTCTTGTGCTGGGCGAAAGTCGAGGCCAGGGTCTGCATGACGTCCGCGACCAGGGCGTCGGCCTGGTGCACGGCTTCGCGGGGATCGTCGACGAATCTGTTCTGGATGTCCTGCCAACGGTCGCGGAAGCCGCGCTCCTCGTCACCCGTCAGCAGTTGCCGAACCTCGTCGCTCGAGGCGCCCGAGACGTCGGACGTCTCGGCTTCGCCCTGGGCCTCGGTACCGGTGGTACCGGCGGACTCGCTGCCCGCCCGCTCGGTCTGCGTCGGCTCGACGCCCTCGCCGGGAAAGGTGGGTGCTCCGGCGGACGCCGCCGCTGTCTGCTCTCCGCTGCCGGTAGGCTCGGCGAGGTCGTCGGTGGAGAGCCCGGTCGTGCGGTTCGTTTCCTCGTTGCGGTGCATGGCGTTCCTCCATGCTGAGTCGATCGGCATCAGGCGCGGGAGGACTGTGCCCGGCCGCCGCCATCGGAGAGCAGTTCGTCGAACAGGGCACGGTAGTGCACCATGGCGCCCCGCAGTTGCTCGGTCGTAGCCTCCTTACGCGTGGAGAGGATCTCCACCTGGTGCGCGGCTCGGTAGTGCTCCAGTGTGGAGCCGTGTTCCACCGAGAGATCCTTCATCTGTTGCTCGAACCCTTCGGTCGGGTAACCGCGTTCGTGCATGAGGGAAATCACCAGACTGTCCGCGTCATGCACCGCCTCCTCCGGCCGGTCGACGAACTCCTGCTGAACACCGGTCCACTCCCGCGTGTACCGGTCTCGGGAGACCGGGGACAGCGGCCTGATCTCCAGTTCGTCGTGTCGCCGCTCGCGAGCCCTCAGCTCGCGCTCGGCGGCGAGCCGACTGTCAGTTCCCTCGACCGTCCGGTCATACTCCGGACCGAACCGCTCACGGAGACGACGGCGCCGCAGCAGCATCGAGGCCGCCACAGCGGCTAGAGCGACCACCACGACGACAGGGATGATGATCGCCAGAAGCGTTCCCGTTGACATGGGCACACGCCCCTCACGGAGTAGTGATATGCACTCCAAGAATGCCACTATTTGAGACGTTTTACCCGCTTCCCATTGATCGACTGCTGAAAACAGACCCCGGCTCCGCGATGTGTTCGTTCCTGTCCATGACTCGGCCGGATCGAACCGGTCCGACTGGGTCGCCGTGCCCTCGGCAGCGCGGTCAGCCCGGAGGCCGAGGCGAAGCCCCGGGCACTGCTGGAGCGCCTGGACTCCGCCTCGTACAGTCCGCGATCGCCGCCCAGTGGCGGCGATCACGGTCGTACTGGACCACACGACCGCCACGGCGCTGTACGACCCCAAGGACCCGCTCAACGAGGACGTACAGGGCTCCGGCGGTCCCGGTGATCTGTACGCCCCGGTGCTGTCGCTGACAGCCGGCGACGCCGAACGGCCGGCCCGTTCTGTTACATCAAAGGGCTGCGGTTCATCCGGATCGTGGGGTTCGACACCGACGCCGCCATCACCGCCACCGAACTGCTGCGCTTCGGGCACCCCTGGGCCGCCCTCCAGCCGTCCACGCCGCCCGCCCCTCCCCCGCCCACCCCACCGGCCGATACCTGCTCACCCTGACGTCGGAGGCGTACGCCCGCACCGGCGTCCAGGCCGGCCACCCCGACCAGTAACCGCCGGCGTGCCGTCCGGCTAGGGTGCGCTGCCGGCTTCTTGCCGGCGGATTCGGGGGGCCTACGGCGTCCTCGTTGGGGGCCTCAGCCTTCGGGGTCGGCCAGGCGCTTGAGCAGGGTCACGGCTTCGTCGTGCGCCACCGGCTGGAAGAAGCGTGCGTCGACGTTCTCGACGGCGGCGATCGCACGCGGGGCCAGCTCGGCACCGACGCTGGTGACACGCAGCCGTTTGGCGCGGGTATCGGCGGGGTCAACCTCCCGCTCGATCAGACCCTTGGACTCCAAGGCGCGCAGGACCTGCGAGGTCATCTTGACGTCGGTGCCCGCTTGGTGGGCCACGGCCTGCTGGTTGGGGTGTTCGCCGTGCGTGTTCATCCACCAGATGCAGGCAAGCAGGACGAACTGGACGTGGGTGAGGTCCAGGGGTCCGAGAGCCGCGGCGATGTCGCGCTGCCAGCGCAGCGTGGCATGCCAGAGCAGGAAGCCGGGGCTGCTCCCGGGGGCGAGCGCCATCAGTCCTGTGCCAGCTTGACCAGGGCGGCCATGGTCTCGGGCCAGTCCGCGGTGACGGCCGGACCGATCTGCGGGCCGAGCTCGTCTGCCCCGGTGCCGGTGATCTCCATCCGGTACGTCACCCGGGTGCGCAGTCTCTCGCCCTGGCCGAGCCGGTGGGTGGTGCGCAGCAGCAGCCCGTCGAACCGGGCCTCGTCCACGAACAGTTCGTCGACCTTCACCTCGGCGACAAGCAAGTGCACCGGGTCGTCCCCGGCCGGGGTCATCACGATCTCAGCGCCCGCCGCGAAGGGGCCGCTGATCCGGATGCTCGCGATGTCGGCGTTCCAGACTCCCCAGTTCTCGACGTCGGCCCACAGGCGCCAGATCGCCTCGGGTGCGGCATCGCTCTCGATGCTGTGCTCGTACGTCCACATCAGAAGCCTCCTGATTTCGAGATTGTCTTCGCAGAGAATATCTGTGCGGCGACTAGTTGTCCACACGCCTCTCGACGCCCCTTCTTCGGTCCGAGGGAAGCCCTCGCACATCGCCGCTTCCACGGCTCGCCTGCCCCCCCAGCAGTCCGGCTTCAACCGGATTCGACCGGCGGCCGTGAGCGTGGCGGTTACGAAGCCAACCCGCCTCACCCGATCGTTTGCCAATCAGTCCAGTCGCCGCAGGCCAACGCGATCCGGCTGGGCAGATCGAGGACCGGGCGGAGGCGTACCGGCGACTGCTCGACACTCATCGGCGCGCTGAGAGGCGCTCGGCTGTGCGCCAGCGTGTGTCCTTCGACAGTGAAGTGAGTCGTTCTGTCGCCGCGCTGGGTGGCCCTCTGTCACATGGGGAGTGAGAACAGTCGTACTGGCCCTGAGGGCCAGCGTGCGTCGTCGCGCAGGGGCGTCACCATGGTCCGCAGCGGCATGGTCACCAGGCGGCCTTGGGGTTGTTCGACCAGTACGTCCTTGTCGAGAGGGTGCCATCCGAGGCGCTGGTAGAGCGGCACGAGGGGAGGCCGGCAGAACAGGAGTGCGTGCTGAGGACCCATCGTGCGGGCGTGCTCCAGGGCAGCTGTGACGACGAGCCGAGCCAGGCCCTGACCTTGCATGCCGGGTGCTACGGCCACCCCGCCGACGCCCACCACCTCTGTCTCGGCGCCGCCGATCGCGACAGGCAGTCGCAGCAGGCCGGCGTGTGCCACGAGCCGGTCTTCGTGTTGGATGCCGAAGTGTTCTTCTTTCGGCAGCCAGGTCAGACCGGTCGAGGCGACACCGAAGGGGTCATCGCTGTTGCCGAGGATCTCCTCCTGGTCCGCCTTCGTGTACTGGGGGAGCCGCACCACAGTCGGCGCCACAGAGAATCGATTCTCAGACATTCCGACATGATGATCTCTCCGCGAGCACTGGCCAAGCGATTCTCCGCCGACATCGGGCACTGTCGCCAACGGCCGACATAGCGCCCGTCAGGCGTGACGGCGCGAGTACGGCGGGCACCCCACCGCAGGCGTCGCTGCCGTGCCGCCTTCGGGATCCTCCTCCGACCGCGGAGGCGCCTTGTCCGTGTCAATCTCCGTGTGCGGGCGAACCCTGACCGCGGCCAGCGCGTCGTGCCTGACCATGGAGCCCATCAACGAAACGCACCTGACGGGACCCGGACCGGTCGTCGTGGACGTCGCTGCCACCGAATGACCGCACCGCACCGCCAGCCTTCCAGCAGGCCCTTTGCCTCTCGATGGGCCACCGCGACCGCCGACCGCGCCACGCCCGATCCCAAGCCGGCCCGGCGTCCGGCTGCGCTGGGACGAGGGTGCACAGCGCGTTGGAACCCACCGCTCGGTCGACGCGCTGGGCGAGTCCCGGGCGCGGAGGCGGCGGGCGATGCTGCCGCAGGGGGTGGTCTCGCCGCGGGGAACGGTGGTGACGAGGTTCCGGACGGCGTGCTGGAGTTCCACTCGGCCGCGAGGGGACGTGGTCGGCGCAGTGCAGGCCGATGAGGGCCCGGCACCGGGCGGCGAGGGTGACGGGGCCGAGGTCCGTGTCGATGACAGTGTGCCGGGTGTCCAGGGCCGGTCCTCGCATCGCGTGGCTCTGACGGTGCGAACGGCGCCGGTGCCCTCCCGACGCACAAGCGGGCGGAGGTGACTAGGCCCCGGGCGGCTGTGGGGAGTTCCGGTCCAGGCGGCCGAAGTCCGAGTCGCAGGGCCAGCTGCAGAACCCGGCGCGTTCTACCTCGTCGTAGAAGGGGACGCCGTCGTCGCCGCGGTGGGCGGCGCGGTCGTGGTGGAGGTGGACGAGCGGATCGCGGTGGCGGTCCATCGGGCCGTACCGTTCGGCCCGCCACACGAAGTCCTGGTCCTCGCCGCCCCAGCCGCAGAAGCGCTCGTCCATGCCGCCGATGCGGGTGAACAGGTCTTCGCGCAGCCAGACGCAGCCGCCGGGGGGCCGGCGCAGGTGGACGCCGCGCAGCCGGTCCTGGCCGGGGTCGGGGGCGGCGTCCAGGCAACGGGTGCGGACGGCTTCGGCGCTGGAGGCGGGGTCGAGGAAGAGCATGTCCTCGAACGGCCAGTGGGCCTGGGTGCCGGGCCGCCGGAACCGTTCGACCGCCCGGGCGACGAAGTCGCGGTCGACGAGGATGTCGCCGTCCAGGACGCAGACCAGTTCGGCGGGGCGGGCGCCGTGCACCACGCCGACGTTCACGGTCCACGACTTGTTGAACCGGCCGGGGTCGGGCGCGAACACGTAGGCGTCGCAGGCGCCGGCGAACAGCTCGCGCCAGTGGGGCCGTCCGTCGCTCTCCACCACGACGACGCGGTAGCGCTCGCGGGGGTGGGACTGGTCGGCGAGCGCGTTGAGGACGGCCGCCAGGTTGCGGACCCGGCCGGTGGCGTCGTCGGGGGCGCGGAACGGGATGACCACGGCGGCGTCCACGGGATGGGTGCCGCCGTGCGGCTTGCTGGCGAGGGCGGCCAGCAGGTCCGCCGTGTCGGGTGCCTCGGCGGCCGGCCCCGCCGCCGGCCGGCCGGGCGCGCCGGGCTGGACGAGCAGCCGGGACAGCGATTCGGTACGGGCGGCGGCGGCGCGCAGCCCGTCGACACCCTCGTTCTCGCCGCCGGGGCGGCGCAGCAGAGCGGTGAGCGCGGCGGTGAGCGCGGCGGCGGCGGCACCGTCGGTGGGGTCCGAGGCGAGCCGGGCGGCGGCGGCCCCGACCCGGTCGTCGTCGAGGGCGGTGAGCGCCTCCGCTGCGGCGTGGTGGGCGTCGGCCGACCAGTTCCAGTAGTCGGGGGCGACCGCGCGGGAGACCGGGTCGTGGACCAGGACCAGGCTGCTGGTCGCCGCAGCGGCCAGCGCGGCGGGCTCGGACGGGCGGGCGGCGGACATGGCGGCGATCTCCCCAGCGGTGTCGGGCGGGTGGTACCGGGCGGGTGGCATCGAAGCGGGTGTGCCGAGCGGGTGGTGCCGGATCGGGTGGTGCCCCGGATCGGGTGGTGCCCCGGATCGGGTGTGCCGGACCGGACCGAGGGTCCGGCACGGGCGGCGTGCGGGTCCGGCCGGGCCCGGGGTGATCAGCTGTCGTGTGTCCTCTGGGCCCAGCGCAGCGTGGTGAGGTCGGGCAGCACGAGGTCGGCCCCGGCGAGGTCGGCCGCGGCGTGGGTGGTCGTGAGGGCGACACAGCGCAGTCCGGCGGCCCGGGCGGCCCCGACGCCCGCCGGGGCGTCCTCGAAGGCGAGGCCGTCGGCCGGGTGGACACCGAGGGCCCGGCAGGCGGCCAGGTAGCCCTGCGGGTCCGGCTTGCCGGCGCTGACGTCCTCCCCGGTGACGATGACCTGGAACAGCTCGGCGCCGCCGACGTGGTCGAGCAGCTCGGTGGCGTGGGCGCGCAGACCGGAGGTGACGACGGCGAGCGGCACACCGCGACCGTGCAGGTCGGCGAGGAGCTCGGCCGCGCCGGGGACGGCGAAGGGCGGCGGGCTGTCCGGCCCCATCAGGTATCCGCAGGCCTCTTCGAACAGTTCGTCGACGGTGTGGCCGGAGAAGCGGTGGACGTGGTCGGCGAGGGCTTCCTGGCCCCGGCGCCCGACGAAGGTCGCCAGCAGCACGTCGTCGCAGGGCAGGCCGTGGCTGGTGAAGAGACGGGTCCAGGCGGCGCGGCTGCGGTGCTCGGTGGCCACCAGGGTGCCGTCGAGGTCGAAGAGCGCGGCCTCGGCGTGGAGGTGGTGCAGCGCGGGCTCGGTCATGACGGGTCGTCCTTCGTCGTGCGTTCGTCGGGGGAACGGCCGGGGCGGTCGACAGTGCGCGTGGCGTCGCCGGGGTACCCCTCGGAGGTGAACACCGCGGCGGCCACGGCGGTTGCAGCGGCCGCGCTCGCCGGGGCGGGTGCGATGGCCATGGTGCGGAGCGCGGCCAGGGCACACAGGGCGCTGACGAGGGCGAGTCCGGCGCAGGAGCAGGCCCAGGCGGCGGTGGGTCCGGCCCAGGCACTACGGCCGAGCCATGAGTAGACGGCGCCGAACAGGGCGACGCCGGTGACGCCGACGACGGTGGACAGGGTGTTGACGGTGCCGCTGAGCGTCGCGGCGTACCGCGGCGGGACGGCGCTGGTGAGCACGTTGAGCAGGGCGGTGTGGGCGAGGCCGAGGCCGAAGCCGCCGACGCACAGGACGGCGGTGAGCGGCCAGATGCCGGTGCCCGCTCCGGCGGGCACGACGGGGGCGAGTCCGTACGCCGCGGTGAGCAGGACGCAGCCGATGAAGGGCAGGAGGCGGACGACGGTCCGCGGCGCGCGGCCGAGGACCGGGCCGGCGAGGCCGAAGGCGCAGACCCAGCCGAGCGGGACCAGGCCGGCCTGCCAGGCCGGGAGCTTCAGCACCTCCTGGAGGTGGAGCGAGAGCAGGTAGAGCATGGCGATGTAGGTCAGCGTGGTGCCGGCGTAGGCGGCCAGCGACCAGCGGACGGTGGGGGCGCCGAGCGGGCGCAGGTCGAGAGCCGGCTTGCCGCCGCGGGCGATGACCCCCCGTTCGGTGCGGACGAGCTGGGCGGCGAGCGGTACGGCGGCGAGCAGGAGCAGCCTGATCCAGTCGGGGTGCGTGACGCTCAGCGGGATGAGGACGGCGAGGGTGGCGGCGGCGAGCAGCACGGTGCCGGGGATGTCGTTGTCGCCGCGGCCCGTGCCCTCACGGGTGCCGGTGCCGGCGGGCCGGTCGTGCGGGAGCAGGACGAGCCCGAGCAGCAGGACGAGGACGACGATGGGCACGTTGAGCAGGAAGACCGCACGCCAGCCGGTGCCCAGGAGGTCGGCGGAGACGATGGTGCCGCCGAGTACCTGGCCCAGCGCGGCGCCGCCGGAGAGGGTGACCGCGTTCCAGCCGAGGGCGCGGGCGCGGTCGGGCCCGGTGAACCAGCGGTGAATGCCGACCAGGACCTGAGTGGTCATCAGGGAGGTGGCGGCGCCCTGGAGGCAGCGGCCGGCGATCAGGACGCCGGCGCTGGTGGCGAGTCCGCAGGCAAGGGACGCGAGGGTGAACAGGGCCAGGCCCCACAGGTAGACCCGGCGCACGCCGTGGTGCTCGCCGAGCCGAGCGGCGGGGGCGATGAGTACGGCCGAGCAGAGTGCGTAGGCGGTGATCATGAGGGTGAGTTCGGAGCTGCTCACGCCGAGGTCCACGCTGATGGCGGGTGCGGCGAGGTTGACGATCGCCAGGTCGATGTTTGCCATCGCCTGTCCGATCAGCAGGACCAGCAGGGCCATGCCGCTGGGTCCGGTTCGTCCGCCGGTCGTGGCTTGCACAGTGTCTCCCGTCTCCGCTCCCCGCCGGGGAGGTCGGTTGGTCCGCCGGAACGTCGACCCGCCCGGCCGGGCCCGGACCGGACCCGTCGGGTCGCGGACGGTCCGGTCGGTGGCCGCAGTTCAGGCGCTGGTGGCGTCCAGGTCGGGGTCCTGGTAGGCGACCGCCCAGGGCAGGCGGGCCCCCGGGGCGGCGGCGCGGATGACGAGGGCATCGCCACGGCGGCGGACGACGAGGGCATCGCCGCGGCGGCGGGCGGCGAGCCGCAGGCCGCCGGGGACGCCGTTGCCCGCCCGACCGACCGGCACCGAGGCGGCAGGGCTGCCGATCAGGGTGAACGGGCTGGTGAGGGACCAGCCGACGAGCGGGTCGACGGCCTGGCCCTCGACGGTGTCAGGGCCGACAGTGTCGCGCCCGACGGAGTAGCGCCCGGCGGAGTCGGGGATGCCGGCGACGACGTTGACGGGGCTGACCACGAGGTCGTAGCGGTCGAAGAGGCCCTCGAAGGAGTACGGCACGCGGGTGTGGTCGAGGTCCTCCGGCCGCAGGTCGACGGCGCCGAGCGACTCGCCGACCCGGACGGAGTCCAGATAGCCCTGGCCGACGGAGCCGGGGTAGGCGCCGAGCAGGTCGATGCCGTTGTCGCGGGCGATGGCGGCGGATTCGGCGTGGGCGACGGGCAGCTTGCGACGCCACATCGTGGTGAGGTCGGCGTGCGGCAGGGGCAGCCGGAAGCCGACCTCCTCGACGGTTGCGCCGGCCTCGCGCGGCGCGGGCAGGGCGGCCTGTGCCACGGCCTCGGCCTCGGGCTCGGCCTCGGGCTCGGGCTCGGGCTCGACGGGGTAGCCGCCGGGGTCGGGGCTGTAGGCGACGGTGAGGCCGGTCAGATCGCAGTGGAGGGCGTCGGTGAGCTTCTCGGGCGCGGGCAAGGAATAAGGGTCGTACGGACGGGCGCCGGACATCAGCTCCACGCCGAGGGCGGCGTCGGCGACGGTACGGACGAGGGGGGCGTAGCAGCCCATCGGGTCGTACCGGCGGACGGCGTTGGGCTTGGCCGGGACGGGCACGCGGCCGAAGCTCGGCATCAGGGTGAATACGCCGCAGAACGCCGCGGGCACCCGCGAGGAGCCGCCGGCGTCGAAGCCCTGGGCGAGCGGCACCGTGCCGGAGGCGACGGCGGCGGCGCTGCCGCAGGAGCCGCCCGCGTTCATGGCGCGGTCGAAGGGCGTGGAGGCAGGGCCGGACAAGCCGCTGCCGGCGGTGGCCTTGAAGCCGAACTCCGGGGCGTTGGTCTCCCCCATGACGATCGCGCCGGCCTGTTCCAGCCGTTCGACGCACCAGATGATCTCCTGCGGCACGTCCTCGGCGAAGACCAGTGAGCCGCAGGCCGTCGGGACGCCGGCCACCGGGTCGAGGCCCTTCACGCCTATGGGAACGTCGTGCAGCGGGCCGAGCTCGGCGCCGTCCGAGACGGCGCGCTCGGCGGCGGTCCGGTCGAGGGCGCGTTCGCCGCAGACGGTCACCAAGGCATTGACGGCCGGGTTGACCTTCTCGATGCGGACGAAAAGCGCGTGGACCGCATCGACCGGGGAGACGGCCCGCCCCCCGATCGCCTGGGCGAGCCGGATGGCGCTCAGTTCGGTGGTTTCGCCCATCTCACGCCTCGCACACTGGGTCGTCGCATGTCTCGTCGGATGTCCGTACCGACCGTCCGCATCGGCAGGTCTCCATCGACTGCCTTCATCGAGTCGGGCGTGAGGGGAAACACCGGGCGCGGCGGTCGGGTTGCACGGGGGTCGTACCGGGGGACACCGCGGGCCGCAGGTGTGCCGCCCGGTGCTCACGGTGTGACGCAGGGACCCGTCCGAGCTCGATGAGGCGCTTGACCTCTTCGAATTACACGGCTACCAGTTCAAGGCGCTTCATCGGCGCCTGTCTTCCGCGTTCCGCTGGGCTCCCGGCCGAGGACTCATCACGCTGGAGTTCCGAGCTGAGACCGCTCTGCGAGGAGTGCCGGATCCCGCACTCCCAGGGACCATCTCTGGGGACACAGGGAACACATGGGCCCCTGGGCCGATGGCCTCGGCGACACAGGACCATTCCCGCGGGCGCAGGGAGCACTGCGGGCATGAACTGCGGATTTGTCAGGCACCACCGCCTCTCCCGGACGTCAGACGGCATGGGAACTCGTGGGCGTGGCCGCCGCGCCAGTCCGCCCACTGCGGCCGGTCCGCTCGTCCAGCAATGGCATCGAGGACGGCGACACCGGCGCCTGGGGCGCGCCCGCTGCATGGGTTTGGGGCGGGGGCCGGTGCTTCAGAGATCCCGGACGGCGCGCAAGGCATGGTCGACGCGGGCCATGGCCGCAGCGTCGATGGGTAGGACTCTTCCAGACCGGTCAGGCTGATGACCAGGACATTGCGGCAGTCGGGCAGCGTCCAGACCTCACCGCGCCTCGCAGGGGGTCGCCCTCGCCCGCCAGGTCCTCGCCGAGACCGCGGATCATGCGGCCGAGGCCGATGCGGGCGGCGGTGAGGTCGTCCTCGAACTCGGCGATTCGCTGCTGGAGTTTCGCGGGAACCGCGGCGGCAACGCGCCCCGCGGACTGCGTGGCCGCAGCGGCTCGTCCACAAGCCACCGCAGGAACGGGGCCAGGTCCGGAAGCGCGATCTGCTTCCGGACCAGCCCTCGCACGGAGCACCAGGTCAGCAGCGGGCGGCCCGGATGCCGTACACCGCCTCGGTGTGGAACGACCGGCCCATGCCCCGCAACGAAGCCCAGAACATGCAGGCCTCGTGGTGACGCAGGTACGACTCATCGACAACGGCCCACAGCGGGCGCCCGTCGACGGGGGATTCGGCGCATGCGGCACGGAACTTCCTGACACCCACGACTGACCGTCAGCGCGTGCCTGGCAACCAGCAGATGTCCCACAGCCACACGGATCAGAACCCCAGGTGATCACAGTGCGCAGGGTGGTCAGGAAGTACGGGACTCGCACGGCTTCGATGCCGTCGGTGCACTGGCGCAACCGGGGTCCGGTGGTGCTGCCGGGGATCGGTTCGTATCGCTGCTCGCCGCGCTGGTCAGGAGCGCGCTCGCGATGACGTCGAAGAGGTGATCGGCGCGTGGCGCGAGCGAGGGTTGATCGCCGAGCCAGGCGAGCGCCGCTACCAGCGCAAACAGATCGGTGCCATCGACGTCGGTCCGCGCTGTGCCCGCGGCCTGAGCACGGGCGAGGAGCCGCGAGCCGGCTGCGCGCATCGAGACGCACGAGGCATGGAGTGCGGACTCGGTGTCCTCGAGGGCGGCCGTCATCAGCGCTGTGACGCCCCGATACTCCCGTGCGTACGCTACGCAATTGCCCAGCCACGAAAGGAGAGCTTCTTCGGGCGAGCTGGACGTTTCGAGTTCGGCTGCCTGTGCCGTCAGTTCGTCGAAGCTCGTGCGGAGCAGGGCGTCGAGCAGCGCCTCGCGGGTCGGGAAGTGGCGGAGCAGCGTGGCGAGCCCCATGTCGGCCCTGCGTGCGATGTCGCGCAGCGATGCCTCGGCGCCTTGCTCGGCGATGACGGCGCCCGCAACGGCGAGCAGGTGGTCACGGTTCTTCCTGGCGTCGGCCCGCATTCTGTCCCTCTTGACTATCCGGACCAGTGATCCATATATTCGGATCAGTGGTCCGGATAAGTGGATCGCTGATCCGATCAGCCTATCCCGCGGCGCGGGCAGGAGAGAACGATGCCGACACACACGATGAGGGCGATCCGGCTGCATGAGCACGGCGGCCCCGAGGTCCTGCGTTACGACGAGGTGCCCATTCCCGAGCCGGCGGTGGGTGAGGTGCTCGTCCGCGTCCACGCGGTCGGCATCAATCCTCCGGACTGGTACCTGCGCGACGGGCTGAGCAACATACCTTTGGAGATGAGGCCGAAGTTCGACTTGCCCGTGATTCCGGGGACGGACGTGTCGGGCGTCGTCGAAGCCGTCGGTGCGGATGTGCAGGGCTTATCCGTCGGTGATGAAGTCTTCGGTCTCCTCCGCTTTCCCGGCGTCGACGGCAGGGCGTATGCCGAGTACGTGGCCGCGCCTGCGTCGGATCTCGCACGCAAGCCGGCCGGCATCGATCACGTGCACGCCGCCGGAGCGCCTATGTCCCTTCTGACGGCGTGGCAGTTCCTGATCGAGCTCGGTCACGATCATCCATCGCCCTTCCAGACGGCACGGCATCGCCCGATGGCCCTCGGCACCGGCACGACGGTGCTCGTCAACGGCGCTGCGGGCGGCGTGGGGCACTTCGCACTGCAACTGGCGAAGTGGAAGAGTGCGCGCGTTATCGCGGTGGCGTCAGGCGAGCATGAATCGTTCCTGCGCGAGCTGGGCGCCGACGAGTTCATCGACTACACCAAGAAGCGTCCCGAGGAACTCGTGCACGACGTCGACCTTGTTCTCGACGCCGTCGGTGGTCGCGACAGCAGCCGCTTCCTGCGCACGCTCAAGCGCGGCGGCGCCCTGTTCCCCGTGTTCTTCGGCGAATACGACGAGGAAGAGACCGCGAAGCTGGGCGTCACGGTCTCAGGCACCCAGGTCCGCTCACACGGCGCGCAACTCGCTGAAGTGGGACGCCTGCTCGACACAGGCACGGTTCGCGTCGCGATCGACAGCACGTTTCCGCTCGCGGATGCGAAAGCGGCGCACGAACGCGCCGCCCGAGGGCACATCCAGGGCAAGATCGTACTCACGGTCGCTCAGAGGCGGTGAGTGAACAAGAAGAGCGCCGGCCGCTTCCCACGGCAGACGTAGGCCGTGGTGGCCACCCGTGAGGTCTTCCTGGACGTCCGCCGGGATCGAACCGACGGTCAGGTCGATCAGGTCACGCCGTTACGGGGCCGATCCCATCGCGCCCGGCACCCGGGCCCGGGCCAGAGCAGCGGTGGCAGCGGTCAGGCGATGAGGCCGAGCCGCGGACCGCCCCGGTCGCGCAGGCGTCTGAGGAAGGCCAGCACGCCCGCGGAGCCGCCTGCCCAGGTGGCACTCGGCCGGGCGAGAGTGGTGTCCGGGAACACGGGCCGGGACCAGGTGCCGCCGCTGCGACACAGGATGAGCAGGGCGACGCTCTCGGCCGCGTTCCGGAACTCCTCGGACGCGGACGCCTCCGCGACGTCCACCATCAGGTCGCCCACTCCGGCCAGTCCGCAGCACTGCGTGACCAGCGGCATCCGCGGTGCCAGTGCGGCGCAGGCGCGCGCGGTCCGCTGGGCGAGGTCGAGGTACCCGGGCTCGTCGAGGCGTTCGGCTGCCCGGACCAGTACGGTCCCGATGCCGGCCAGGCCCCGGCACCACGAGCCGTAGCGGCGTGTCGCCCCCGGCTCGGCGGCCGCCGCGATGATGTCCGGTGTCATGGCGGCCAGGCGCGCGGCGGCTTTCTCGGAGCGGCTGATCGCGTCCGGGTCCCCGGTCGCTCCGCCGTATTCGAGCAGGAAACAGGCGACACCCGCCTCACCGTGTGCGACGCCCTCGCGAAGTGCGGCGCTGCCGGCCGTGTCCGAGCCGGTCGGGGTCAGCCGGGCGGTGCCCGACGCCAGCATCCGGTCGCAGTCGGCAGCGACGGCGAGGTGCCGGTCCGCGGCGTCTCGGTGACCGCAGCGGAGGGCGTGTCGGGCGAGCATCAGCCGGCCGAGGCCGATTCCGGCGGCGCCCGCGATCAGGTCCGCCTCCGGCGGTCCGCCGCCCGGTGCGCGGTCCGGCAGGACGGGGTACCCGGATCGCGTGTCCGCCTCAGCCCCCGTCCGCGCCTCCGCCCCCGTCCGCGCCTCCGCCTCCGCCTCCGCGAGGAAGAGTTCGACGCCGGTGCGCCCCGTGTAGAAGCCGGGTGGCAGGTTCCTGGACTGTTCCGCCGTCCACCGCGCCAATGCGGTGACGGCCGAACGCACGTGGGGCCGGTGCGCATGGTGGAGGAGTTCCAGCCCGAGTCCCGAACTGCCGCCGTAGACGTCGATCGAGGTGGGAACGTTCAGCCGTGCGGCCCGTTCCGGGTCCACGATCGCGTGCGCTTCACCGACGCAGAACGCGGTCGTGTGCTCGATGATCTCGTCCAGCAGGTCGCTGTCGATCCGGGGGTGCGCGGGCCGGCGTGCGGGCCGGCGTGCGGTTCCGGCCGTGCCGGTGCGCAGGCGCTCGGCGGCGGCGGCCCGTACGGCCGGATCGAAGCTCAGCAGGCCGGTGATGGACGACCGGATCTCCCGGTGGGCGCGCCCGGGCAGCGCCCATGCCAGGCAGGCCAGGGTCCGGTCCCGGTTGACCCCGTGGTCGGTGTCGACGATCACCGGGTCCATGCCGGTGGCGGCGAAGAAGAGGGTCGCGCCGAGGGCGTAGTGGTCGTCGGCGGGCGCGGCCGGTCCGGTCGCGCACAGAACCGGCTCGCTGTATCCGGGGGTCGCCCCGCCCGGGCCGGCGCCGTCCCACTCGCTGATCCCGAAGTCGATCACGTGGCAGTGGCCGGGGCCGGAGTCGTCGAGCACGACGTTGTCGGGCTTGAGGTCGCGGACGACCACGTTCCGGCCGTGGATCGCGTCCAGGACGCGCAGGAGCCGGGAGGCGAGGACGGACAGGGCGCGCGCCGGCCGGGTGTCGTCGTTCCGGTAGGGGCCGTTGCGCAGGACCTCACGGCGCAGGTCCCGGTCGCCGCAGCTGCTCATCACCAGGTACTCGTCCGACTGGTGAGCGAAGTAGTCCAGTGCGCGGGGCACGCCCGTGACGCCGTCGAGCGCGGTGAGGACCGTGCGCTCGTTGCGCAGCCGGTGGCGGGCGTCCGTACCGGCTTCGTCCTCGCCCACGAAGGCCCTCGCCTGTTTGACCACCACCGGCCGCCCGAGAGTGCGGTCGACCGCGCGGTAGACGTTGCCCCGGGGTGCGCGCGTGATGCCGGCGGTGACCTTGTAGCGTCCGCCGCCGAAGCCGGGTGCGGACGGCTCGTCACCGTGTCCGGAGCCGATCGCGAAGGGGTCCTCGGCCCAGGGTGGGCACCGGTAGCGGCCGACGGCCAGGCCGTCGAAGATCCGGCCGTCCGGCCCGGTCATGACGGATTCGAGCCGCCCGCTCCGGCCGGTCCGGTAGTCGCCCGTGAAGGGGCCGTAGCGGTAGTAGACCGGGGCCCTCGGGTCGACCCGCCGGTCGCTGACGATCCGCGGGCCCTCCCGGTCACGCAGTACGGCGGCGAGTTCCCGGGCGATCTCGACCACGGTGCCGGCCAGGGGGTAGACGGTGATCGCCTTGCCGACGGCTCCGGCGCTCCCCACCCCGGAGTTGAGGCGGCGCAGCGTCTCCGGGTCACGGGCGAACTTCGCGTGGCAGACGTGCCGGGACAGCACCGGCAGGACGAGCCGGGTCACGGCGTCGAGGTCGCCGGGACGCGCAGAGACGTGCAGTTTCCAGCCGTGTTCCATCGCCGGCATCCGCGGATCGTTCAGGTACGACCACGCGTCGTCGGACCAACCGCTGCGGCCGGCGATGGAAACGGCCGCCACTACGAGTTCAGGTCACAGGCGAAGCGGGTGGTGGCGGTCACCCAGGGGTCGGCGAGACACGCCGTGTGCTCGCGGTCGCCGCGGTCGTCGTCCTCGAACACGATCGCCTCGTCGTCGATCTCCAGCGGACCCGCGTCGCGGAATCCGTGGGCTTCAAGAAGATCCGGCACGGCTACGGGCATGTGACGCCTCCATGGTGTGTCGTGCGCTGAGGAGCAGGCAATGGGCCGACGCGGGCCGGTGGACCCGCTGGGCCACGAACTCGCTGCACAAAGGTAGGCAGGAGGAAACTCGCTGACAAGGGGTCAGCTGGCACTGTTCCCGGAGACGGCGCCGGGGCCGTGCCGTCCTCGCCGGGGCCGTCCCACCGACGGGTCGGACGTCGGCGCGGACTAGGGACGCGGGAGGAACTGGACTCCGAACGGGTGGGACGGAGAGCCGGCCGGGCCGGTGAGCAGATGCAGGTAGCCGAACGGGATCAGACGCATGCGGGGGTGCACGACAGCCTCCTGCTCGGGGTGAGGAGCGGGAACACGCGGGGAGCGCCGCCTCCGGCCGGGAAGGACAGGCAGGGCAGGGCGTGGTGCTCCGGGGTGGCGCCACTGGGTGGAGGTGTCGGTGACATGAGGGACTGGTCGGTCACAGGTCCCGGACGACCCGAGCGTTGGCGCCCTGGGCGCGTCGGGAGGCGGCGGACTCTTCGGCCGGCCAGGAGCCGGGGGGCCTCCGGCGGGGAACCGTTCCAGAACGGCGCAGGCCCGCGCGGCGGTGTTCCAGGCAATCGGACGTCACCACCGTTCACGCGCTCATCGACGTCGATGAGGATGGCGATGCCGTCGGGGGTTGTCCGCCACGCCGGCCCACTGCCCGAGTGAGGTGAAGACGGGGACGGCGTTCGATCGAGCTACCGGAGAGTCGGACGTTCGACGGCCTCACCCAGGAGCTCACCCAGCGGCGGCCCGTACTGCTCCGCGGGGCGTGACTGCAAGGATGATGGATGCCATGACCCACACCGCTCGCCGCATGTTCGAGCTCCTGGAACCGATCTGCCTGGTCACCTACTTCGCCGACGAGTGCAACGAGGAGCTGGCCGCGCTCGGCCACCGCACCTACTGGGACGGCTACTTCGCCAGCCGCGCCGCGCCACTGGGGCGGGTGCCGGCGCAGGTCGTGCACGCGGCCTTCTACAACTTCGCCGACGGGGAAGCCGCGCGGCACATCCCGAGCGCGTGGGAGACGATCCCGCCCGAGGCGTCCGTCGCCGCTCGGGAGCGGGGCAGCGCGGCCTCCCTACGGCGGATCCTCGGCGAGGAGCCGGCCGGCTCCCCGGGCCTGGCGCGCGCCGCCGACCTCACCACCGAAGCCGCGACGAACGCGCCCACAGAAGGTCGGATGATGTACGCCGGGATGCGCACCCTTCCCATCCCGAGCGACCCCGTCGCCCGGCTGTGGCATTCCGCGACCATGCTGCGCGAGCACCGCGGTGACGGGCACGTCGCCGCTCTCGTCGGCGCACGCATCGGCGGCACACAGGCGCACGTGCTCGAGGCGCTGGCACAGGGCATCCACCCGCCGGAGTCGTTCGGGCGCCTCCATCACCTGCCGAAGGAGCAGCTGACCGCGGTCATGGACGGCTTGCGCGAGCGCGGGCTCGTCGACACCGACGGCCGGTTCACCGACGCCGGCCGCGAGACCAAGCAACGCATCGAAGCCCTCACCGACGAGCTCGCCGCCCCACCGTACGACGCCCTGTCTCCCGCCGAGCTGGACGAGCTGGCCGCCGAGCTCGAACCCATCACCGCGACGCTGGTCGCCGCGGGGTCGACGTGACGAGCCGCGACTGACGGGACGAGGAGTCCACGGTCCGGTACGGCGCGTTCTCCGCCCGGTGTCCCCCATCCGAGGTACCCGACCCGACCGTCGGCCTGCCGGCCGCATCCCGATACCGACGAGTCGGTCGGCCCGGGCACCGAGGCCGAGCCGTCCCCGGACCACCGTCCGCGACGGGGACGGCACCGCGCACCGCACCGCCTGCCGGGGAAGGGGAACGGACGTGCCGTCGGCTGCCGCGGCACGGCTGATCAGCGGCTGTTGCCCGGATGGTGGACGCTGAGGTCACCGTAGGCCGACAGAACGCCGGCCAGGTCACCGGGTTCGCGCCGCAGGATGGTGTCCAGGAAGGCGAGAGTGGTCGCGGCGACGACGTGCGGGCTCCGGGTGCGGCCCAGGGAGCCGACTATCGAGGGCACGGGCGGCAAGTAGAGAGGGCCGTCCATGAAGGTGAGGTGCGCGGCGCCGGGAATGGTGAGCCGGTAGCTCGTCGTGGTGTTGAGCCTGAGGACCTTGGTGAGGCGGGGCAGGTAACGCGGGTCGGTTGCGGGAGTGACGGCCTGGGTGAGCGCGAGCGTCGGCTGGTGCAGAGGGGTGGAGGCGGGGCCGTGGGGGTAGCCGTCCAGATCGATGACGGCGTCGAAGCGGCGGTCCTGCCGGGCTGCCCGCAAAGCGGCGGCACCGCCCATGGAATGGCCGGTGACCGCGACCCGGCCGGTGTCCAGGCGTCCGGTCAGCGGACCGGTGATCTCACCTCGGCCCAGATGGTCCAGCTGGGTGAGGACGAAGCTGAGGTCGGCGGCCCGAACAGCGGTCCAGCCGACCGCCAGTTCGTCGTCCCGGGCCCGGTCCCCGCTGGAGGCGATCTTGGCGTGAATCGTTCGGCCGTCGGCGAGGACGACGGCGGCGGAGTCGTACGGGTGGTCAAGGGCGGCGACCACATAGCCGTGGCTGGCCAGTTCCTCCGCCCAGGCGGTGTTCTGGGTACGCACTCCACCCGACCCGGGAGAGAACAGCACGATGGGGAACCGTCCGCCCCCACCGGCCACCGGGGCGTCGAAGACCGAACGGGTGCGGGCACGCGGAACGCCGTCGACCAGGAAACCAGGCAAGCCGACCTCGCGGGCGAGGGCATCGGAGACGGTGCGCGCCTCGCGCTCCGTGCGTCCGAGATACTGGGCCCGCTGCGCGCCCGCTCGGATCTTCTTCGCGGGATACCAGAGCTGGACCACGACCGTGCGCCGGTCGTGCGGGTCGGCGGTGAAGCTTTCGGGGCGGTGCGGGTCGGTCCACTGCACCACCCGGGTACCGACCGGGAAACGGCCCGACGGCTCGGGAAACACGGGTACAGGAAAGGCCCAAGCCGCCACCGGACCCACAGCGATCAAGCCGACACAGGCCACCGACCCCGGCAACGCCAGCCACCATCGGGCCCGCCACACCGGCCGGCCGGCACGACGCCGCAGCACGGGCGAGAGGCCGAACGGCAACGCGACAGCAGCGCCTGCCAGTACCGGCAGCATCTGCCAGCGGATCCCCACCACACTCAGCACGATCGCGGACAGCACGAGAACCGCCCCCGCCGCGATCGTGACGCGTGGGCGGGCAGCAGGGGGAAGCCAGCGCGCCACCACCAGCGCGACGGCACCCAGCACGGCTAGAAATTCCAGAGGGGACATGTACAGCCCCGCGATGATCTCGGTCACCCGGACATCCTCGGGGCTGGGCACGCGATGCCACATCGGCCCCGGGTCGCCGTCGCATGCAACCGGAGTCGCAATCAGAGGCATGCGCCCCGTGCGACCACAGTCGCATCCAGGCATCTCTCCCGTGCGACCGGAGTCGCAATCGAGCACGCCGGGGAACGGCCGCTGTGCGACCGCGGAAGGTAGCGCGACTCCTCCTGCGGTCGTACCTCGGCGTGTTGCCGTCAGACGGTGGGCTCATGCGCTGCGCGGGCCCGCGGCCTACGGTGACAGGGCCCCGGTACACGCCGGGGAGCGAGAGATGTGCGCTCGTCGTATCCGACCCGGCTCCGGCTGTAGGCGGTGGTGGCCCCGGGCGGGCCACCATGATGTTGAATCGACAGGGACGTGTGATGACCGAGGCGGCCACGGAGCCCGGCAATGCCCACCCGGTGCGTCACCGGGAGCGCGTGCGGCGGACGAGGACAACCGTCGGGCTGACGACATACGCCGGCCTGGCCTCCGCAGGAGCGGCGCGACTGATGAGAGCCGCCCGGCGCTGGGGCCTCCGGCTGCCGCCCATGGTGTGGGACTCGGTGTTGCCGGCGCTGCTCCTGCTGCACATCGTGAGCACGCGCGCGCCGCATGAATTCCCGGTGGCCGTGGTCCTCACCGCCGCCCTTGCGCTGCCCCTGGTGTGGCGGCGCCGGGCCCCGCTCACGGCGTTCGGCGCCGTGGCGGCCGCGGCCTTCGTCCAGTGGCTGATGGACATCCCACTGCCGGCGGACATCGCCCTGTTGGTGGCTCTCCACACGGCGGCCGCGAACTCGGGCCGGCGCGGCACGCTTGTCGCCGGTGCCATCGTGGAGGGCGGGGCCCTGCTGGCCTGCCTGCGCTGGGCGACGGAAGGCGCATTCCTGGCCCCCTTCGTCGCGGTGACCGCGATGGTCGTCGCCGCCGCCGTCCTGGGTGTGAACGTGCGGACCACGCGCGCCTACCTCGCGGCCCTGGAGGAGCGGGCCGCACGCCTGGAGCAACAACAGGACCAGCAGGCGCGACTGGCCGTCGCCGAGGAGAGGACACGTATCACCCGGGAGATGCACGACATCGTCACCCACAACCTGTCCGTCATGGTCGCGCTCACCGACGCCGCCGTCTACGCGCAGCACCGGTCGCCCGACAAGGCCACCACCGCGATGCTCCAGATCTCCGAGACGGGCCGGCAGGCCCTGACCGACATGCGGCGCTCGTTGGGCGTCCTGCGCACCGACGAACCGGACGCGGAGCGCCACCCGTTGCCCGGCATCGCGCAACTGGAGGCCCTCGCCGACCAGATGTGCGCCGCCGGGCTGCCGACCCGCGTCGAGGTCCGGGGCGGCCACACCCACATACCTGCCACCGCACAACTGACCGTCTACCGCCTGGTACAGGAAGCCTTGACCAACACCCTCAAGCACACACCCACCGGCACCCGGGCGGAGGTGCGGATACGGTGCTCAACCGAGACCGTCACAGTCGACGTCACCGACAGCGGCCCCCGCCCGCAGCTTCCCGGCGCCACACCATCCGGCCACGGTATCCCCGGCATGCGCGAGCGCTCGGCCGCCTACGGGGGGAAGGTGCAGGCCGGACCGCTTCCGGGCGGCGGCGGCTGGGGAGTCCACACCCGCCTCTTCCTCGGCAGCAGCGGGGCGGCGGCCGCATGACGATCCGCATCCTCATCGCCGACGACGAAGCGCTGCTCCGTATGGCCTTCAGCACGGTTCTGGAGGCCCAGCCCGACATGGCACCGGTCGGCGAAGCCGCGGACGGCGGCCAGGCCGTACGCCTCGCCCGTGAACTGCGCCCCGATGTCGTCCTCATGGACGTCCGGATGCCCGGGACCGACGGGATCGAGGCCACCCGGCAGGTCGTCCGGATCTCCCCGCTGAGCAGAGTGCTGATCCTCACCACCTTCGACCTGGATGAATACGCCTTCGCCGGACTCGACGCGGGAGCCTCGGGCTTCCTGCTGAAGAACACCAGGCCCGAGGAATTGCTCACCGCGATACGCAGCGTGGCCGCGGGCGACGCGGTGGTCACCCCGCGAATCACCCGCCGCCTCCTGGAGAACCTCCGCCCGCACATCCCCGACGGCGGCAGCGACGAGCGGCTGGGCCGGCTCAGCGCCCGTGAGCGCGAGGTGCTCGTCCAGGTGGGCTGCGGCCTGTCCAACAGCGAGATCGCGGCCACCCTGTACCTCGCGGAGGCGACCGTGAAGTCCCATCTGGGGCGAATCCTGCACAAGCTCGAACTCCGCGACCGGATACAGGCCGTGGTCTTCGCCTACGAAAGCCGCCTCATCCACCCGGCATGACGCCGCCGCCCCGAGCCCCGAAGAGCTCGATCAACCCCACCGGCAGGAAGGCGGGACGGTGGGGTCGGCCGACCTGGTACGGCACGAAGCCCAGTGAGGACGCGACCATGACCTCTTCGGCCGTTTCCGCCTGGTAGACGACGCGGCACCGGCCCGAGTCGGCCTTCGCGCGCTGCCAGAGGATCGGAGCCGGCTTGCGCTCGGTCTCGGCGCGCGGAGTGAGGATCCGGTCCCCGAAATCCTCCCAGGCGAAGGGGACCGGGCCGCGCCACGTCGCGTCGACCTCCGCTTTCAGCTTGGCGGCCCGCTCGGCGTCGGTCGTGCCCCAGGAAGACGGAACATTGGTGATCAGGCCGACTCTGATGTGGCGTTCACGCAAGGAGCGCAGATACGAGGCCGCGCCACGCTGATAGGAGGTGGTGCCGTCGTCCGCCGTGTGCAGGAGGGTTTCGCCCAGGTCGAAGTACACAACGGGACAGCCGATCTCGCCGCTCGCGCGGGCAACGGCAACCGTCGCCTCGGCTCCCCTCGTGTCCCCGGGAGCAGCCGCACTGGCCGTACCGCAGAACACGACCGACAGCAGGGCCGCACCCAGCACGAGGCTTTCACGGACCACACTCCTGGAGGCAGACCTGTCCATGGCGTCGTCGCCCTTCCGTGCCGGGGACCTAGTACGATATCCGGCTTGCGCGGCCGCGGTGTGGAGTGGCTACGACCCGCACGGTCGCAACAGATCCTGATCAGCTCGGTCGGATGGTCGGCGGTCAGGCGGTCAGCGCCGCAAGCTCCGCGTCGGCGCGCTCCCTGACCAGGGCGAGGACGCGGCCGGCGGCGGCCAGGTCCTCGGCGGGTATCCCGCCCCAGATGCGGTCGGAGACGGGGGCGGTCTCCGCGCCGACGGCCGCGAGCAGCTCGCGCCCTGCGTCCGTGGGGCGAAGGTGCGTCCCGTCCGCGGCGAGCAGTTGCTTGGCCAGCAGCTCGTCGAGAGTGGCGTGGATGTCGGCTGGATCGGCTTTGAGGGAGCCCCGGACCTGGGTGACGAGACCGTCCGGCGTCTGCGGGACATCGGCGGTGACGGCGGCGCGCAGGGCGATCTGCTGCTGGAACGTTATGCCGTGCCGGGCCAGGACGTGCTCCAGAGCCCCGCGGGCGGCGTAGTGGGCCAGGCCGAGGGCGCGGGCGTCCGCGGCGGGCGTGGGGGCGGATGCAGTGGTGGTCATGGTGTTGTCCCCTCAGTTGTCCGGTCGTTCGGTACGGATGGTGCGAGAGGTGCGTCGAGCAGGGTGGTCAGCTCGTCGGTGAACGCGCGTGTCCGCGGGGCGTCGAAGCCGCCGAGCGGTTCCAGCAACTGCCGGTGCAGCTCCTGGACCACCGCTATGGCCTGCCGCGTGACGGCCCGGCCCTGCTCAGTGAGGGCGAGCTGCATGGCGCGCGGGTCGCGGGGATCGCGGGTGCGCTCGATCAGGCCGGCCGACTCCAGAGCGCGCGCCAGCTTCGAAACGTACAACGCCTCAAGGCCGGTGTGGTCGGCAAGTTGGCGCTGACTGGGCCGCTCGCCGGCGCGCTGCATGCCGTGCAGCGACGCGACGAGTGAGTACTGGGCGTGGGTGAGGCCCAGCGGAGTCACCGCGCGATCGACCGCGACGCGCCACTTGTTGGCAAGCCGCCATACCAGGAAGCCGGGCGTGGGACCCGGTGAACCTTTGCTCATACTAGTTACAGTACATGGCTACTATGTTTATGGCTACTATTTTCTGGCGAATGTGACGGCGCACCCCGAGCAGACCGACGCCTCCGACCGACCTGGGGGCTTGCCCCGGTCACTGGGGCGCGGCGCCGTCCGAGGGCGGCGCGGGGCGCCGGGTCGGGGTCACCCCAGCGCAGTCACGCGGCGGCCGGGGCCGGCCGGGGCAAGAGCGGACGGTTCGGGAGCGCGGTCCGCGGTGAAGGCGGCCGCGTGGCGGTGCAGGGCCGGCAGGTGCACGCCGATCACGGTGGTGACCGCCCGGTCGCCGGAGCGGGCGGCGAGGGCTCCGTCCACCAGGTCGAGGACATCGCCCGGCATGGTGCCGCCCGCTCGGGCGAGAGGGCGGAGCACTCGATCGGACAGCTCAGCGCGCGCATCGTCGGATCCGACTCCAGCGGTCTCCCGCTCGGCTCGCCTTTCTGCTCCCACCCCGTCGACCCCTCCCCCGGCCCCGCGTCGCCGGGGGCGGGCGGAGTGTCCGGGCGTGCGGGCGGCGGGGCGGCGGGGCGGGTGAGGGCGGCGGCAAGCGCGTACATAGGGTCCAGTGCGGCCGGCAGGTTGTCGGCGAGGTCGGCGCCGGTGTTCCACACATGGGTCAGCAGGTCGGACAGCGCCTCCTCGGCGAAGAGCACCGCTGCCGTGCGGTCGCCGGCCAGTGAGCGGCGCAGCGGCACGCCCGCGTGCGTGCGCCGCTCCGGGGCGCCCGGACAGGGGAAGGCGACGGGATGCCGGCGCCCACGGTGCCGTCCGGCCCGACGTCATCCGGCATGGAGGCAAGGATCGAGACGCCCGTGTCGTCCTGGTCCACCCTCCGCCGCTCCTCCGGCAGATACGACGGCCTCGGTCGCGCGGCGCCGCCTCGGCGCCGCGGTCCCCCGCGACGGCGTCCGGGTCATCGCGGCCCCCTTCGTCACGCCGTGACGCCTCCGTCCTCGCCCCGGTCCCGGCCGTGCGCCGCTGTCCGTACGGCCGCCCGCCGGCCCTGCGGGCCACCCGCGGGGCCAGGGTGCGCCACTGGCGTCGGCGTATTTTCTCGACCGCTCGGGAACGGCCCCCGTGGCTGAGGTCCCCGCGTGACTTTGCCTGCTCTTTACAACCTGGTTCCGCCCCGCTTCGTCTCTCCGCTCGATTCCGGCAACCGCCCGCCCGACCCTGCGGGCGGCCGACGAGAGAGAGCCATCCGATGCGCCGAACCCTCCTCAGTGCCACGGCACTCGCGTGCACCGCCGTGCTGGCGGGCACCGTGCCCGCCTTCGCCGACGGGACCACGCCCACCCAGACCCCTTCCAAGGTCGCCACGCCCACCCAGGCCCCTTCCAAGGTCGCCACCCCCACCCCCAGCGCCCCCGCCCAGGACAGCACCAAGAACGGCCGCAGGCCGCGCACCGGGCCCACCCAGGCCCCGGCCCGCGACCAGGTCGGCAAGGTGCCCGCGGGGGCGCCCGACACCGGCGTCACCAGCCCCGCCGCGGACTCCGGCTCCCATGACGGGCTGATCGGCGGCGCCGCCGGTGCGGCGCTGGTGCTGGCCGGCGGAGCCGTCTTCGTCGTCCGCCGCCGGGCGACCGGGGCATGACACCGCTCTCCAGGCGCGCGTTCGGCGGCGCGGCACTGACCGCGCTGCTGGCCGGTTGCGGCGGTGTCGGGACCGACCGGCCCGTGCCCGCCCACCCGGCGGGCACGCACCACGGCACCCCGGGCGCCGAAAACACCCCGCAGGCAAGCCCGTCGGCCAAGCCGCAGGGCACCGGCGACGCCCCGCGCCCGCTGCGCCGTTCGGCACCGGTCCGGCTCCGCATCCCGGCCATCGGGGTCGACACCCCGCTGCTCAGCCTCGGCCTGGCACCGGACGGCACCGTGCAGGTCCCCCCGGTCACCGCACACGACCGGGCGGGCTGGTACCGGAATTCGCCGACGCCGGGGCAGCGCGGACCGTCGGTGATCCTCGGCCACGTCACAGTCGGCTCCTACGGCGACGGAGTCTTCCGCCACCTGGACCGACTGCGGACCGGCGAGAGGATCGTGGCCCGCCTGGAGAACGGCACGCAGGCGGAGTTCGCCGTCACCGCCATCCGCACGGTGGCCAAGGCACACTTCCCGACCGAAGACGTCTACGGGAACGTGGACCGCCCGGAACTGCGGCTCATCACCTGCGGCGGCCCGCGTGACGGCCACGGCTACCGTGACAACGTGATCGTCTTCGCCACCGTCAGCTCCACCGGTCCGTGACGGACCGGCACCCCGCGGCGGCGGCCGGGCCGGCGAACGCGACACCGCCGGCCCGGCGTCATCCCCTCGCGGGGCGCCGGCCCGCCCGCGGCCCTCACCCGTGCCCGACCCGGCACCCCGACCCTGGAGAGCGTTGAAACGGTCCCGCGACAAGGCAGCGTCCGAACTGTTCGCCGCCCTGTACCCGCGCCTCGCCGGCTGGTGCCGCCGCCTCGTCGACGACGACGAGACGGCCCACGAGATCGCCTCCGAGGCGTTCACCCGGCTCTGGGCCCGCTGGACGTCCGTGGAGGAGCCCCGCGGGTTCCTCTACGTGACCGCGGCCAACATCGTCCGCGACCACTGGCGCAAGCTCGAACGCGAACGCCGGGCCGTACGCCGCGCCACCACCGAGGCCTCGCTCAGCCCCCACACCGAGCAGAGCGACCCCTCGGTGCGCCTGCTCGTGCAGTCCCTGCCGGAACGACTGCGTGTCCCGATCCTCCTCCACTACTACGCTGACATGCCGATCCGGGAGGTGTCCGCACTGACCGGACGCAAGGAAGGAACGGTCAAGGCCGACCTGCACGCGGCCCGGGAACTGCTCCGCGTCCACCTGAGGAGAAACCTTGACCACTCGCTTTGACAACGACCCGGAGTCCGCGTCCGACGACCCGCTCATGGTGATCCTCCGGCCGCCCGCCGACCGCCTCGGCCCGCCACCCGGCCGCTACAAGGCGATCCGCCGCACGGCGGCCCGCCGCAAACTGCTGCGCGCCGCCGGCGGGGCGGCCCTGACGTGCGCGGCGGCAGCCCTCGTCGCACTGCCGCTGCACCTGTCCGGCTCGTCCGGCCCCGCGACGCCGACGGTTCCGCTAGCTCCGCCGCCCCCCGCGACGGCGCCGGGCCCCACTCCCCCGCCGGAACCGACCGCCCCGGCCTCCGATTCCGCCACCGCGGGCCCCCGCAAGAGTGCCGGCGCCGACGCGCCCCCGAGCCGCGCGCCCAGCCCTACGGCCACCCCCGGCTCCCGTGAGACGGCCCGGACCGGCCCGCGCCGCCCGGCGTCGTCGCGGGAGCAGACCCCGGCGTACCCCACACCGGAGGCAACCAGCCGCAGGTAACCGGCGGCGGGGGGGCGGGCCGCGCCTCGCGCTCAGGCGGCCGGCGTGCCCTGATGGATGTGCCTCCACGAGCCCGTAGCCGCCAGGCGCCGGAGCATCAGTGTCTGTTCTCGGACCTGTCGCGGCAGGTCGAGCCATGTGACGCGGCACGGGGCGCAGCACTCACGGCGCCGACCGGGCCTGGTCGGTCCGGCCGAGATGTCGGCTGATCAAGGTGACGTGGGGAGCCGAGGGCGTGGCCGGTTCCGGCTGCCGAGCCGTTGAGGACGTCAGGCCGGTACCGGAGGCGTACGAGAGGGTTCGTCGTCGGGGCCAGGCGTCGAGGATGCCGCCCTGTTCGAGGGTGGGGAGGTGGGGTGCGGGCAGGTCCAGGTGCAGGCCCAGCTCCTGTGCGGGGTCCCTATCGCCGGACGGTGCGTTGCGCGGTGGCGTGTCGTGGATCTCGACGGTCATCCCCGATTTCGCCGCTGGTCTGCAACCGGCGGTCGTGTACGGGCACTTACTGGTTCCCGTACACGACCCGCCCGGTCAGACCAGACCTGTGCGCACCTCGGGCGACCAGTTCCCGATCCGTACGAGGGCACGACAGGCGGTCCGGTTCCCCCGCGCCGGGGTGGGCCGGCCTCCACTCGGGCGGGACGCGGCGGCGAGCGAGCGGGAGAAACCACGCAACGTCCGTACCGTCACCATCTCGTGGTGTCCTGCATGGGGCGGGCGGGCAGATCCGATGCGGATGCCCAGGGCATCACCCGTGCCAGGTCGCGGTGTATACGGTCGGCTTCGCCGCGTACCTGGTTGGGGATGTCGCCGCGCTCGGCGACGAGGCGGCTGAAGATGGGGGTTTCCTGGAACACGGTGCAGTCTGCTTTCTATAAGTGGCCGGCCCGGGCCGGGCCGTGCGGGGTGCTTACGGGTGCGGGGCGAGCCCGAACCGGTTCATCACGTCAGTGAACAACTCCTGCGCGCTCTCCATGAGACTCTGGGCCACCTCGGCGGGGGCCGGCTGCCGGTCCCCGGCTGGATCCGGCGGGGATGACGGGCACGATCGGACATAGTCGGGCCAGCCGGTGAGGTCCGCGGCCACGGCTGCCCGGGCCGGTCGCCGGCTCGGCGATCCACTCGCAGCCCTCCGTGCCGAGTGCGTGGTCCGGGTCGAGGGAAGTGTTCACTGGCGCTCCAGCGTGTGGTCGGTGAGCGGCGCGGCGGCGAACGCCGCGGCCGGGGACGCGTCCGCGGCCTTCTGGCACCACCCCAGCATCGCCGCTGCCATCAGCACCACCAGAACGTACACGTTCCCCAGCCGCATCCCTTCGCCGGGCGGAAAAGCGCCTGTTGGTGTCACCGGCGGCCACGACGGTGCCCAGCAGGGGCGATCGAGGCGTACTGGCCGCCCGCGCCGGACCCCTGTTCTGTCGGCACCGGACCGGTGAGCCCGTCACTGCCCCGGCGCCCGCAGGCGCCGTACCCGCGCGGGCACGGGACCGGTGGACTCGCGCGGCACGTACACAGCGCGCAGGGTGTGCCGGCGAGGACGGGCCGTGGAGCCGTTGATACGGCGGACCAGGATGTCGGCGGCCAGTCCGCCCAGTTCCTGCACCGGCTGGCTGACGACGCTCAGCCGCGGCCGGACGAGTGTGGCCCATTCGGCGTCGTCGAAGCCGATGACCGAGACATCACCGGGGATGTGGGCGTCGAGGTCGAGCAGGGCGTCGAGGGTGCCGAGCGTGGCCACGTTGTCGGTGGTGAACAGTGCGGTGGGCCGGCCGGGCGAGCTCATCAGCTCCAGTACGGCTGAGCGCGCCCAGGTCCGGTCGTATCCGGTGTGCCGGATCAGCTCCGCCCCGCGCGGGATGCCGGCGGCGCGCAGGGCCTGCCGGTAGCCGGTGAGGCGTTCGGTCGTGGTCCAGATGTCGGCACCGGGTGCTAGCTGTGCGGCGTTCTCGTCGGGGGACGCCGAGGTGACCACGGCGATGCGGGTGTGCCCCGCGTCGGTGAACCTGGAGACCGCCGCCTTGGCGGCACCGCGGTTGTCCACGACGACTGTGTCCAGCGTGGCGCCACTGAGCGCGCGGTCCAGGAGGACCACGGGGATGCCCGCGGCGACGGCCTTGTCGAGGTGCTCGTGGTCGGTCGCGGCGGGTGCCACGACCAGGCCGTCCACGCGCCGCTCGATGAACATCTGCACCGCGGACTTCTCGGTCTCGCCCTTCTCGTCGCTGTTGGCGAGGATGACGTGCAGGCCGGCCTTGGCCGCGACGTCGGTGACGCCGCGCACCGCGCGGGCGAAGTAGGCGTTCTCCACGTCGGCGACGACCACGCCCAGCGTGTGGGTACGTCCGCTGATCATGCTCCGGGCCACCGCGTTGGTGCTGTAGCCCAGTTCGGCGGCGGCGGCCAGCACCCGTTCCCGGGTGGCCGCGCTGGACGAGCCGTATCCGCCGAGGACACGGGCGGCGGTGGCCTGTCCCACGCCGGCGTGCCGGGCGACGTCGGGGATGGTGACGCGTCGCGGCGGCCGTGGGGTGTTGGGCATGGGCGATCTCTCGTGGGTGACGGCTGGGCGGAGGCCGAGGAACCGGCCGATGAAATTCGAGGCCATTCAACCATTGACGGACGACGGCTGTCCGTGGGTAAGGTCAGCCCCGTTGGTAACGTTATCAACTCTCGCCGAGACCGACCCCGTCCGCCTTCTCCACGGGCCGGCCACGGTACGTCCTGCCCGCGTCCGCCCCGCTCGCACGCCCCGAACACCGGAGGTTTCCCGGATGGCAACCGACACCCTCTCGCCACCACCAGCCGCTGGCCCCGCCATCACCCTCGTCGACGTGGTCAAGGACTTCGGCGGCGCCGGCATCCGGGACACGGCGATCGTGCGCGGCGTCGATCTCGCCATCGGCGATGGCGAGTTCTTCTCCCTCCTCGGCCCCTCCGGCTGCGGCAAGACCACCACCTTGCGGATGATCGCCGGCTTCGAGGAACCGACCGGCGGGCAGATCCTCCTGCACGGCTGCGACATGGTCGGCGTGCCCGCCGACAAGCGCGACATCAACATGGTGTTCCAGTCCTACGCCCTCTTCCCGCACCTGAGCGTCGCCGACAACGTGGCGTTCGGCCTGCGCCGCAAACGCGTGCCCAAGGACGAGATCCGCGACCGGGTCGAGAAGATGCTGCACACCGTCGAACTGGCCGACAAGGCCGACCGGTACCCCCGCCAGCTCTCCGGCGGCCAGCAGCAACGGGTCGCGCTCGCCCGCGCCCTGGTCAACCGCCCCCGTGCGCTCCTCCTGGACGAACCCCTCGGCGCCCTCGACCTCAAGCTCCGGCAGAGCATGCAACTGGAACTCAAGCGCATCCAGCGCGAGGTCGGCATCACCTTCATCTACGTCACGCACGACCAGGCCGAGGCTCTGACCATGTCCGACCGGATCGCGGTGATGAACCACGGCCTGGTCGAGCAGGTCGGCCCGCCGCAGGAGGTCTACGAGCGGCCCGCCACCGCGTTCGTCGCCGGGTTCATCGGCACCTCCAACCTGATCGGCGGGCGCCTGACCTCGGTGGGAGCGGCAACCGGGGTGCTCGACCTCGGCGGCGGCCAGCGCGTCACGGTACCGCTGCGGGGCTCCCACGTGGCCGGTGGGACCGTCGAACTCACCGTGCGGCCGGAGAAGATCACGCTGACCACCGAGCCGGCCGACACCGCCAGCCGCGTCCGCGGCACCGTCCGGGAGGTGGTCTACCTCGGTACCTCCACCAGCTACACGGTGGACACCAGCAGCGGAGCGGAGATGACGGTCTTCCAGCCCAACGACGGCAGCGCCTGCGCGTCCCCGTCCCGCGGCGACACCGTCTGGCTCTCCTGGGCCACCGACCACTCCTACCTGCTCACCACCGCCCCCGCCACCCCGGCGACCGCAGCGGACCCGGTTTCCCTCACCTCGCGCTGACGACAGGCGGAGCACCATGCCCGAGCACTCCACACCCTTCGCGCCCCGGCCGCGCGGACTGACCCCGCGCGGCTGCACCCGGCGCGGCCTGCTGCGCGCCGCGGTCGGCGCCGCCGCACTGGCCCCGCTCGCCGCGTGCAGCGTCCCCGGCGCCCGCGTACACGTCCCCACCGGCAAGGCGGAGATCGCCGCCGCCGTCACCGACTTCTGGAGGGGCAAAAAGCGCTCCGGAAGGCTGGACTTCGTCAACTACACGCAGTACATCGACGTCGATCCCGCCGACCAGAGCAAGCACCCCACCCTCGACGCCTTCACCCGCGAGAGCGGCATCGAGGTCACCTACAACGAGCTGATCGACGACAGCGCCTCCTGGTTCGGCAAGATCCAGCCCGAGTTCGCCTCCGGACAGAGCATCGGCTACGACCTGATGGTCGTCGGCGGCGACAGCTACCTCGGCAAGTACATCGAACTCGGCTACCTCGCCCCGCTCGACCACACCCGCCTGCCCCACTTCGCGGAGTACGGCGGAGCCGCCTTCAAGAACTCCCCCTTCGACCACGGCAACGTCTACACCGTGCCCTGGCAGTCCGGCATGACCGGCATCGGCTACGACCCGGCCCGGGTCGGCCGGAGGATCACCAGCTGGCAGGACCTGCTCGACCCGAAGCTGCGCGGCAGGGTCGGCATGTGGAACGACGCGGTCCAGATGGGCAACATCGCGCTGCTGGCCGTCGGCGTGGACCCGGAGACCTCCACCCATGCCGACTGGCGCAAGGCGGCGGCCTGGCTGCGCAAGCAGCGCGACGCCGGCATGGTCCGCTCCTACTCCACCTCGACCTACCAGTCCTCCCTCCAGCGCGGCGACCTGGCGGCCTCCCTCGTGTACTCGGGCGACGTCTTCCAGGCCAATCAGAGCGGCTCGCGCCTGGAGTTCGTCATCCCCGAGGAGGGCGGTCTGCTGTGGACCGACAACCTCTGCATCCCGTCGACGGCCGTCCATCCCGTCGACGCGCTCGCCTACATGGACTACGCCTACCGGCCCGAGGTCGCCGCGAAGATCAGTGAGACCGTGCAGTTCGTCTGCCCCGTTCCCGCCGCGCAGCGCGTCGTCGCACGCGACGCGGCCGCCGCCACCGGCAGGCGGCGCACCGTGCTCGACGCCCTGAGCACCAGCCCCCTGGTCTTCCCGACCGAAGCCGACCAGTCGAAGCTGCGCCGTCTGCGGGTGCTCGACCAAGAGGAGGAGAAGCAGTGGAACGCGCTGTTCGAACCGATCTACCAGGCCTGACCCGGCGCCGTCGCCGTCCCGGGGCGGCGCTGGCCCCCTATCTGATGATCCTGCCGGGCTGGCTGTGGCTGGCCGCCTTCTTCGTCACCCCCGTGATCGTGATGGTGTCGCTGTCGTTGCAGACCGGCGACTTCATCGACGGCTTCCGCCAGAGCTTCCACTTCAGCACGTACGCCGACGTGGTCCGCACCTACCACGTGCAACTGCTCCGGTCCCTGGTCTACGGCGCCGCGGCGACCGTCGGCTGCGCCGTCGTCGGCTACCCGGTGGCCTACTGGATCGCCTTCCGGGCCGGCCGGCACAAATCGGTGTTCCTCTTCCTGCTCCTGCTGCCCTTCTTCGTCTCCTTCGTCATCCGCACCCAGTCCTGGAACGTGGTGCTCGCCGACCACGGCGTCCTGCTCGGACCGCTGAAGGACATCGGTCTGCTCCCGGCCGACTTCCACCTGCTGGCCACGCCCTACGCGGTGATCGGCGGACTGACCTACAACTTCCTGCCGTTCATGGTGCTGCCCGTGTACGTCGCCCTGGAACGGGTGGACCCCGCGGTGATCGAGGCCTCCACCGATCTGTACGCCTCCCAGGCGGGGACGTTCCTGCGCGTGGTGCTGCCGCTGTCGCTGCCCGGGGTCTTCGCCGGCGTACTGCTGACGTTCGTGCCCGCCTGTGCCGACTACGTCAACGCCGGGATCCTCGGCGGTCCCTCCACCACGATGATCGGCAACATCATCCAGACCGAGTACTTCACCAACCTCGACTACCCCGGCGCCTCCGCCCTGTCCTTCGTCCTCATGGGCGCCCTGCTGCTGGCCGTGTTCACCTACGCCCGGGCCCTGGGCACCGAAGAGGTCCTGGAGGCGGCCGCGCGATGACCACCACAACCGTCGCCCCCGCGGCCGGCGCACCCGCCACGCCACATCCACGCCGCGCCGGACGCCGGCGCCGCCCCACCCTGACTCTGTACACCGCCCTGGTGCTGGCCTGGTTGCTGCTGCCGATCGCCGTCATGATCCTGTTCGGGTTCAACGACACCGGCGGCAAGGTGAACTTCACCTGGCAGGGCTTCACCCTCACCTGGTACCGGCACCTGTTCGCCATTCCCAACCTGACCTCCGCGCTGGTCAACAGCCTCACCATCGCCGTGGTCGTCGCCGTGGCCGCCACCCTCCTGGGCACACCGATCGGACTGGCGCTCGGCCGTCACCGCTTCCGCGGCCGGGGCTCGGTGGACCTGCTGATGTTCGCCGCCATCGCCGCCCCCGAGATCGCCCTCGGCGCCGCACTGCTGTCGCTGTTCATCGTCATGGGCGTGCCCCGCGGCTACTGGACCGTCGTCATCGCGCACGTGGCCTTCTGCATCCCCTACGTCGCCATCACCGTACGGGCCCGCATGGCCGGACACGACCCGACGCTGGAGGAGGCCGCCCGCGACCTGGGGGCGGGCCCGTGGACGGCGTTCCGGCTGGTCACCCTGCCGATGCTGCTGCCCGGCGTGGCCTCCGGCGCCCTGCTCTGCTTCGCCCTGTCCATCGACGACTACGTCATCACCAGCTTCAACGCCGGCCGTACGGTCACCTTCCCGCTGTGGGTGTACAGCGCCAGCCGTACCGGCGTGCCCCCGCAGGTCAACGTCATGGGAACGCTGATCTTCGTCGGCGGCCTGATCATCGCCGGGGCGAACGTGCTGTTCTCCCGGCGTCGCGCGACCTGACCGGTCCGCGCTCCTTCGCACACCGGCTCACCGGCACACGCCGGCCGGTACGCAACAACCTCTGAGGAAGTCATCACCGTGCTCAAGTTCAACGAAGCCGAGTTCGTCTGCCAGACGGAGAGCCTGCTGGCGCTGCGTCCCCAGATCGAGAAAGCCGTCGACCGTCTGGCCGACGACGGCTACGACAACGTCCTCCTCGTGGGCGCGGGCGGCACGTACGCCCAGATGTGGCCCTACGAGCACCTCGCCCGGCGTTCCTCGCTGCTGCCGGTGCGGGCCGCCGTCGCCGCCGAACTCGTCGTCTCCGGCGACGCCCGCCTCGGTGAACGCACCATCGCCGTCTTCACCTCCGTCTCCGGCACCACCGACGACAGCCTCCGCGCCATCGACTACTGCAAGTCCCGCGGCGCCCACACGATCGGCTTCACCGGCTACCCCGACTCCCCCATCGCCCGGAGCGTCGACACCGCACTGATCTCCGAGCCCAAGGCCTGGCCGTTCGACGTCCAGCTGCTGCTGTTCATGGGCCGGCTGCTCTCCCGCCGGGGCGAGTTCGAGGGCTACGAACGCCTCGCCGACGAACTCGCCGGCCTGCCCCGGATCCTGGTGGACGTCGCCCGGCAGGCCGAACCGGTGGCGGCGGCCTTCGCCGAGGCCCACAAGGACACCGGCTACCACTTCCTCATCGGCGGCGGGAACCTGTGGGGATTCACCTACCTGTACTCCATGTGCATCCTCGAGGAGATGCAGTGGCTGCGCACCACCCGGGTGCACAGCGCGGAGTTCTTCCACGGCTCGCTGGAACTCCTGGAGGAGAGCACCAGCGTCATCGTCTTCCAGGGGGAGGACGAGACCCGGGCCCTGACCGACCGCGCCGAGGCCTTCGCCAAGCGCGTCTCCAAGGACGTCACCGTCTTCGACACCCGCGACTACCCCCTGGAGGGCATCAGCCCGCAGTTCCGCGGGCTGCTCGCCCCGCTGGTGATGGACACCGTGATGGACAGGGTCAGCAAGCACCTGGAGCGGGTGCGCGACCACTCGCTCGACCTGCGCCGCTACTACCGCGTCATGGACTACTGAGCCCTCCCGGCCGGTACCCCTCGTCCCTCCACGTCCCGCGCGCCGGTGCCCTGGCACCGGCGCGCCCACGGCGGGCGCGGTGCCTTCGCACATCGTGCCCGCACCTCGGGAGTCCCTCATGAACGTCCTCGGCTTCGGCGACAACACCGTCGACCGCTTCGTGGACCGCGGCACCGACTACCCCGGCGGCAACTGCGTCAACGTCGCCGTCTACACCCGCCGGCTCGGTCTGGACGCCGCCTACCTCGGGGTGTTCGGCGACGACGACCTCGGCAGCGCCCTGCGCGCGGCCGTCACCGCCCAGGGCGTCACCGTGGACCGGAGCCTCGTGCGCCACGGCACGACCTCGGTCTCCACCCTGCACGTGCGGGACGGTGACCGGATCTTCCTCGGCTACGACGCCGGCGGCGAAGCCGTCCGCGCACCTCTCCCCCTCACCCCCGCCCTGCTCGCCTACGCCGCGTCGTTCACCCTCGTGCACTCCAGCGTCTACTCCCGCACCGAGGCCGAACTCCCCCGGCTCGCCACGGCCGGCCCACTGGTCAGTTTCGACTTCTCCGACGAGGAGGAGTACCGCACACCCGACTATCTCGACCGTGTCTGCCCCCATGTCGACCTGGCGCTGCTGTCGTGCTCGCACCTGGACGAGGCCGCCACGCGCGCGCTGCTCGCCGAGGCGGTGCAGCGGGGGGCCGGCATGGCGCTGGCCACCCGTGGCCTGGCCGGGGCGATCGCGTACGACGGCCGGATCACGGCCGCCGCGCCGGCCCGTACCGCGGACCCCGGTTCCATGTCCGACACGATGGGCTGCGGGGACGCGTTCGTCGCCGGGTTCGCCGTCTCACTGCTTCGCGACGGATGGTCCCGGCGTGACGCACCGACCCCCGAAGCCCTGGAACGCGCCCTGCACCAGGGCGCGCAGGCGGCCTACCACCAGTGCTTCGTGGAGGCCGCCTTCGGCTGCGGCTGGCCGACGCCGGCGGCGCGGACCGGTGGACGGGACCCGAGTGACCACGCACCCTGCTGACCGGTCAGCAGCCGTTCGTCGGTCGGACGGCCCGTCCGGGTCTCAGGTGACCGGGCCCGAGGGCGGGGGCGTCGGGTCGTAGGCGGCTTCCCGGACGATGCCGCTCAGGTGGGTGGCGGCGGTGAGCAGGTGCTGATGGGTCGTGTAGAGGGCGTTCACGCCGAAGCGCAGCAGGTCCGGGGCGCGCATGTCGATGATCACGCCGCGGTCCGCCAGTACCCGCGTCAGAGCGTGGGCGTGGGGGTGGCGCAGGGCGACGTGGCTGCCGCGGCGGGCGGGGTCGGACGGGGTGACGGGTTCGAAGCCGAGGGGGGCCAGGAGTTCGGCGGTGCAGCGGAGGAAGAAGGCGGTCAGGGAGAGGCTCTTGGCGCGGACCCGGGCCAGGTCGACGCCGTCGAAGACGGTGAGCGCGGCCTCGAGGGCCAGCAGGGACAGGATGGGCGGGGTGCCGATGCGGGCGCGGGCGATACCCGGCGCGGGCGTGTAGTGGCGGTTCAGGCCGAAGGGGTCGGCATGGCCGTTCCAGCCGGGCAGCGGGGTGTCGAGTGCCTCGTGGTGGCGTCGGGCCACGTACAGGTACGCGGGGGCGCCCGGACCGCCGTTGAGGAACTTGTAACCGCAGCCGACGGCGAAGTCCACGCCGAGGGCGTCGAGGTGCAGCGGGATCGCGCCCGCCGCATGGCACAGGTCCCACAGGACCAGCGCGCCGACGCGGTGCGCTGCCTCGGTCAGCGACCCCATGTCGTACAGCTCCCCCGTGCGGAAGTCGACGGGCGAGTAGCTGATCACGGCGACGCGATCACCCTCGGCGGCGAGGAACGACGCCAGGCCGGCCGGGGGGACGTGCCGTACTTCGAGGCCCTGGCGGTCGGCCACCGCCTGCGCGAGGTACCGGTCGGTGGGGAAATGGCCGGGGTCGGTGACCAGCAGCGTCCGGTCGGGGCGCAGTGCGGCGGCGGCGCTGAGCGCGGTGAACGACTGCACGCTGGTGGAGTCCCCCGCCACGGTCTGCCCCGGCGCCGCGCCGAGGAGCCTGCCGACGGCGTCACCCACCCGCAGGGGCGCCTCCCACCAGCCGTTGCTGTTCCAGGAGCGGATGAGGTCGGTGCCCCACTGCCGGGACACGACGTCGGTGAGGGCCTGGGGGACGGCGGCGGGCAGGGGGCCCAGGGAGTTGCCGTCGAGGTAGACGACGCCGTCCGGGAGCAGGAACCGCTCGCGGAGGGGGGCCAGGACGTCGTCGGCGTCGAGTCGCACGGCCTGTTCGTCCAGTGCGGTGGAGGTCGTCGTCACGGTTGCGGGCCTTCCGGTTGTCGTGGTCCGGTGCCGGTGGTCGTCATGGCTGCGGAGTCTTCCGGCTGTCGTCGGCCGGGCGGCGTGCGCCGAAGGCGGCCGACATCTGCCCCAGGGTGTCGGCGACCGCGCGGGCACCGGGCGCGCCCGGTTCGATGAGCGTGTAGTGGCCGGTGCCGGGCAGCACGACGGTCCTCAGGTCACGGTGTACGGACGCGTAGTCGGTGAACTGGGTGAGCGGGACCTCCTCGTCGACGGCCCCGTGCAGCAGCACGGTGGGGACGCCGGTCCTGCCCGCCTCGCGCAGCAGGGTGAGGGGGTCGACCGCGGGCAGCCGCTCCTCGAAGGCGTCGGCACCGCCGAGGAGTTGCAGAGCGGCGCCGTTGCTGAGGTCGTCCCGGCGGGTGGCGGTGAGGTCCGTGATCGGAGCGAGCGCCAGCACGGCGGTGGGCAGGTCCGCGGTGTACCAGCGCGAACCGGTCGGCAGCAGGCCGCGGGCCGCGCACCACAGGGCGAGGTGGCCGCCCGAGCAGTGCCCCGCCAGGACGTACGGCCGTCCCTGGGGCAGGGTGTCCACGATCCGCGCGACATCGTCGAACGTCTCGGGATAGCCGCCGGCGCCACCGGACCGGCGGAAACCCGGCAGCAGGACGTCGAAGCCCTGCTCGCGGAGGTAGGCCGCGAAGGGGGTCAGGTGCATCCGGTCGTAGCGCCAGTATCCGCCGTGCAACAGGATCACCAGCGGGGCGGCGGGGTCGTCGGCCGGCCAGGCGTCGTAGACCTGGTGGGGGTGGTCCCCGTAGGAGCCGTGCACCGGTGCCAGCACCGGCTTGAGGCTCAGTACCCGCTTCTCCTCCTCGGCCGCGAAGGCGGAGATGGTCCTAGAGGCCACCGCGCACCTCCCACAGTTCGGGGAAGACCGGGCGGGCCGCGCGCCGTTCCAGCCAGGCGAGCCCGGCGGAGCCCGCGCTGCCGCTCTTGGTCCCCATGGCACGGCGTACGACCATGACGTGGTCCGAGCGCCAGCGCGTGACGAGTTCGGCGATGTCGGTGAGCAGTTCACCGAGGGCGAGCAGCGGGTGGTGCTGCGGGCCGGCATAGATCTGCCGCCATGCCTCGACCACGCCCGGGTCCGAGGTGTACGGGCCGGTCACGTCCCGGTCCCGGACGTGTTCGGGGACGGGCAGGCCCTGCCGGTGCAGGAAGCGCAGCACCTCGTCGTAGAGGGACGGTTCGCGGTAGGTCTCGCCGAGCGCCTCGTGGACCGATTTGTCGCCCCGGTGCAGGCGGAGCATGCCGGGGGACTTGTCCCCCAGGAGGAACTCCATGTGCCGGTACATCGCCGACTGGAAGCCGGAAGCCCTGCCGAACGCGGCGCGGAAACCGTTGAACTGGGAGGGTGTCAGGGCGGCGATCGGTGCCCAGGCGGCGTTGAGGGCGGTCAGGGCGCGGCGGCTGCGCACCAGTGCGTCCACCGCCGCGTCCAGGTCGTCCTTGGCGAAGGCCGTACCGGCCGTGCGCCACTCGTGGACGATCAGGGTGAACCACAGCTCCATCACCTGGGTGGTGACCAGGAAGCCCATCTCGTCCGGGGCCTCGGTGAGGGGGTGCTGGAGTGTGTTCAGGACGGACGCGTGCACGTAGGCGTCGTAGGGGCTCGCGCCGGGGAAGGGCTGGGTCAACAGGTCGAGGTCGTCCGCGACGGGCGGGGCGAGGGCGGACGTGCTGTCGTTCATGGCATCTCCTAGTGCTGCCACAGGCCGGGAGCGCGGCCCTGCGGCCGGGGCGGGGGGCCACCGGTCGGGCGGTGCGGGAAAAGCGGTGCGGCGAGGGGCTGTCTCACACGCCGAGGTGCACGCCGCCGGAGGCGTCGAGCCACTGGCCGGTCACCCAGCGGGCTTCGTCGCTCGCCACGAAGGACACGACGTCGGCGATGTCCGCGGGCTCGCCGAGCCGGCCGAACACGGAGGCGTCCGAGTACCTCTGGCGGATCTCCGGGATGCGCAGCGTGGGGTTGATCTCCGTCTCGGTGTAGCCGGGAGCGACGCTGTTGACGGTGATGCCCCGGTGGCCCAGTTCCTGCGCGAGGGACAGCGTGAGGTAGTCCAGGGCGGCCTTGGTCATGGTGTAGGCGACGATCGCCGGGAAGGCGAAACGGGTGGCCACCGAGGAGACGTTCACGATCCTGCCGCCGTCGCGCAGCCGGTCCAGTCCGCGCTGGACGATGAAGAACGGTGCTCTGGTGTTGATGGCGAACACCCGGTCGTAGTCGGCCTCGGTGACGTCCGTGATCCGGCGCGGCAGGGTGATGCCGGCGTTGTTGACGAGGATGTCCACGCCCGGGTGCGCGCCCTGACCGGTCAGGGCGCGGTCGAACGCCTCCCAGAGCGCGTCGGCGTCGCCCGGCACACCGAGTTCGGCGTGGACGGGGAAGGCCCGGCCGCCGTCGGCCTCGATCTCCTTCACGGTTCGGTCGGCCGCCGCCCGGTCGTGCCCGTAGTGGACCGCCACGAGGGCGCCCTCCCGGGCCAGGCGCCGGCTGATGGCCCGGCCGATACCGCGGCTGCCTCCGGTGACCAGGGCGGTTCTGCCCTCGTGCCGCAAGGTGGTGGTCAACGTCTTCTCCTTCGGGCGAGTGGGCTGGGGTCGCGCACGAACGTCGTGCGCCGGGTCATGCGTCGAAGTCGAGGGTGAGTTCGGTGCCGAGCGGCCGGGCCCTGCACACGAGCGTGTAGCCCGCGGCGGTCTCCTCGGCGTCCAGGGCGTGCTGGGGTGCCGCCGTCACCCGGCCGGACAGCACGCGGGCCCGGCAGCTGCCGCACACGCCCTCACGACAGGCGTAGGGCACGTCGGGGTGGGCGCGCAGCAGCGCGTCGAGGAGCGTGGCATCGCCGGGTCCGGCGGTCGCCAGACGGCGGTGACCGCCGAGCAGCGCGGTGACACGGGTCTGCTGCGGGGCGGCCGGCGGCCGGGAAGGCGGCGCGCTCGGCCGCGGGGTACCGGTGCCGGTGCCGGTGCCGGTGCCGGCAGGAGTGAACATCTCCGAACGGATCTGGGCCGCCTCGGCGCCCCACGCCGTGAGCGCCCGGCGCACGGAGACGACCAGGCCGGCCGGGCCGCACACGGCGAACGCGGTGCCGGGGCCGGGGCGGGCGCCGACCGCGGTGAGCAGGCGCGGCAGCGTCACACCGTCGACGCGCCCGCCAGGCAGCCCCGCGCCGCGCTCCTCCCTGGTGAGGACGTAAAGGACGGTGAAACGGTCGACGAACGCGTCCTTGAGAAGGGCGAGTTCGTCGGCCAGCAGGGCGTCGGCGGACGTCGGGACCGAGTGGATCAGGGAGACCCGGCAGGCGGGGTCCTCGCGCAACGCGGTGGCGGCCATGGCGGCGAGCGGCGTGATGCCGGAGCCGCCCGCGATCAGGACGTGGTGACCCCCGGGTGGGCCGGGCAGAGCGAACGTGCCGGTGGGCGGGGAGAGCTCGAGGACGTCCCCGGGTACCAGAGCGGTGGCGGCGTGGGCGCCGAAGCCGTCGGGGGCACCGCGCCTGATCACCAGGCGCAGCGCGGCCGGGGCGTCGGGTGGGGGGCACACCGAGTAGCTGCGGCGCAGTTCCCTGCTGGCAAGGCGGTGCCGGACCACGACGTGCTCGCCGGGCCGGTGCGCGAAGACCTCGCGCAGCGGCGCGGGCACCTCCAGGGTGACCGCGACCGCGTCCCCGGGAAGGTGCCCGACCTCGGCGACCACGAGCGGGTACCAGCCGCTGCGCCGGGTCCGGCCGGAGGGTTGCGGACCCGAGGCGACCGGCGCTGCGACAGCGGACGGGACGGCGCCCTCGGCGGAGGCGGGGTCAGGGCCAGGGTCAGGGGCAGGGGCAGCGGGGGTGGTGCTGGGCTCGGCGGGGAGGGTGCCTGTGCTGGCGGAGGCGGGGCGGCGCGCGGCGGGAACGCCGGCGGTGGCGGACACGCCTGCGGCGGAGGCAGTGCCGGGCTCAGCGGGGAAGATGCCGGGCCCGGCCGAGGCAGTGCCGGGCCCGGCGGAGGCGGACACGCCTGCGGCGGAGGCGGAGGCCGGCTCGGCAGGGATGGCCCCGGTCCCGGTGGAGGCACGGTGCGGCGCGGCGGGAACACCTGCGGTGGCGGACACACCTGCGGCGGAGGCAGTGCCGGGCTCAGCGGGGAAGGTGCCGGGCCCGGCCGAGGCAGTGCCCGGCCCGGCCGAGGCGGACACGCCTGCGGCGGAGGCGCAGGCGGGCTCGGCAGGGATAGCGCCGGTCCCGGTGGAGGCAGGGCGCGACGCGGCGGGAACACCTGCGGTGGCGGACACACCTGCCGCGGAGGCAGTGCCGGGCCCGGCGGGGAAGGAGCCGGGCCCGGCCGAGGCAGTGCCCGGCCCGGCCGGAACGTCGGCGGCGGAGGCGGTGCGGGGTTCGGCGGACACGCCTGGGGTGTCCTCGGCCGCGGCGGAGGCGGCCCCGCTCAACGGGACGGCTGTGTGGGAGGTATCGATGGTGTTCACGGTCCGCCTCACAGCGCGCTCAGGTGGGGGAACAGCTCTTGGCATGCCGTGCACCGGAGCACGGACTGACAGCGGGTCGGTCCGAAGGGGCTGTGCGGCCGGGTGGCACGGGAGCCGCAGTGCGGGCAGGGCACCTGGGCCAGCGGGAGCGGGACCGGACCGTCCGCCGGGGCGGGTACGGGCGGGGCGATGCCGTGGGCGGCGAGTCGCGCCCGGCCCGCCTCGGTGATGCGGTCCGTCGTCCACGGCGGGGACAGGACCTGCCGTACCCGCCCCTCGGGGTGACCGCTCGCGGCCAGCACGTCCCGGATCGCGGAGACGATGGCGGGCAGTGCCGGGCAGCCCAGGTAGGTCGGGGTCACCTCCACTTCGAGCACTCCGTCGGCGGCCGGGGCGACCGAGCGGATCACGCCGAGGTCGCCGAGGCCGATCATCGGCAGCTCCGGGTCGGGCAGTGCTTCCACCAGGGCCCGGACGTCGGCCACCGCGCGGGCGGGGCGCAGGGGTACGACGGGTCGCTGCGCCGGAGGTGTCCTCCGGGGCGGCGCCGGGGACGTCACCGAGGGCGTGGGGCCGTTCACCAGCGGCCTCCCGGGAACTGGCGGTACACCGACTGCATTTCGGCGATCAGCGGACCGAACTCCTCGGTGTGCAGGCCCGCCCGCCCGCCGCGGGCCTGCCAGCGCGGGGCCGGCACGGACAGGCCGGCGCGGGCCACGACCTCGCCCACACTCCGCTCCCAGGCCGGACGCAGCGGGGCGGGCGAGGGCACCGTACCCGCCGTGACGAGGTGGCTCAGTACGTCGTCCACGTCGAACAACTCGGCGGTGTAGGGCCACACCCGCTCCAGGCCCCGCTGCATGCGGCGGCAGCTCTCGGGGGTGCCGAGTCCCAGCCGGAGGGTCCAGTTGTCGGCGTGCATCCGGTGGAAGGCCACCTCTCTGGCGGCCCGCTCCCCGAAACCGGCCAGTCGGGGGTCCGCGCAACCGGCCAGGGCCTCGTAGTACAGGACCGCGTAATGGGTGTAGGCGAGCTGCCGGGCGACGGTCACCGCGAAGTCCCCGTTGGCCAGTTCGGTCAGCAGGGCGTTGGTGAACTCGCGGTCGGAGCGGGTGAAGGCGAAGTCGTCCTCGGTACGTCCGGTTCCGTCGGCCTGTCCGCTCAGGGTGAGCAGCGCGCGGGCGTGGCCGACCAGGTCGAGGGCGATGTTGGACAGTGCCATGTCCTCCTCGATGGTCGGCGCGCGTGTGATCCACTGGCACAGCCGCTGCCCGAGGACGAGGGCGTCGTCGCCGAGGCGCAGCAGGTGCACGGCGAGGTGGGCGTCGACGCGCACGGCTTCGGCGGACGCGGCGGGGTCAGTCGAGAGGGTCACCGTCGGGGCCTTTCTCGGTCAGCGGCGCGAACTGCTCCGGGTACCGGTAGGGCTTGTGGTGGGCGCCCGCGAAGAACGGGTCGTGTTCGTCCGGGGAGGCCGCGTGCACGGCGTCCGAGCGGACCACCCACAGCGACAGCGGGTCGCCGCGCCGGGTGTACAGATCACGGGCCCGCAGCAGGGCCGTTTCGGCGTCGGAGGCGCGCACGGACCCCACGTGCTGGTGGGCGAGGCCCCGGCGGGGCCTGAGGAGGACCTCCCAGGACGCCGGGGCGCCCTCTCGCTCCCGGCTCATCAGCGCTCACCCACCCGTTCCCGCGCCCCCTGGGCCGCGTCCGTGTCCGTGTCCGTGATCATGTCCGTGTCCGTGGCCGTGGCCGTGGCCGTGCCGGAAGGTGCCCCGTCCGCTCCGAAGCGCGCCGCGTACGCCGCGGACGCCTCCCGCACCCAGGCGCCGTCCTCGTGCGCCGTGCGCCGGTGTTCGACGCGTTGCCGGGACCAGTGCGTGTCGTCGCCGAGCGCCTGGCGGTAGACGTCCCAGTCGACCGGGGTGAAGTCGTAGTGGCCGCGTTCCTCGTTCCAGCGGATCGCCGGATCGGGGAGGGTGAGCCCGAGGCGCTCGGCCTGGGGGACGCAGCTGTCGACGAAGCGCTGGCGCAGTTCGTCGTTGGTGTGCCGCTTGATGCCCCAGGCCATGGCCCGGCGGGAGACCGCGGCGCCGAGTGCGGCGGTGCGGGCGTCGGTGCCGCCGGCCTCGGTGTCGGGCGGCCCGAACATCAGCGCCACGGCCGGCAGCCACCAGCGGTTCACCGCGTCCTGGGCCATCGCCTTCTGTTCCGGCGTGCCCGCGCACAGGGCGCGCATGAGGTCGTACCCCTGCCGGACGTGGAAGGCCTCCTCCTGGCAGACGCGGCGCATCGCCCGGGCGTACGGTCCGTAGGACGTGCGGCACAGGGGCGCTTGGTTGATGACGGCGGCGCCGTCCGTCAGCCAGGCGACAGCGCCGGTGTCCGCCCACGTCAGCGCGGGGTGGTTGAACGTCGCCGAGGCCCGCTGCTGCCCCGCGTGCAGGGCGTCGAAGAGGTCGGCCCGGTCCACGCCCAGTGTCTCGGCGGCGGAGTAGAGGTACAGCCCGTGCCCGGCCTCGTCCTGCACCTTGGCGATGAGCACCGATTTGCGGTGCAGGGAGGGCGCTCGGGTGAGCCAGGCGCCCTCCGGCTGCATGCCGATGATCTCGGAGTGGGCGTGCTGCGCGATCTGACGGATCATCATGCGGCGGTAGCCGTCGGGCATCCAGTCACGGGGTTCGATCGTCTCGCCCCTGGCGATGAGGCCGTCGAAGTGTGCGAGCAGCTCGTCCTGCGCGGGGGGCGCGGTGCCGGCCGGCTGTGCGCTCATGCGGTGCCTCCGCGGCCGGTCGCCGCCACGGCGGGCGCGTACCGGTCCTCGGACCGGACGTATGGCCTGGGCACTGGCATCACTCCTTCGGCGTCTTTCGGGTTTCGGCCCGCCCGGCGGGCCCCGGCGCGTCGGGCCTCGGGCCGTCCGGCGCGTCGCGGCACGTCCGGATTCGGCCGCCCGGCGCGTCGCGGCGCCCGGTCCGCCGGGCGGGCGCCGCGCGGTCTTTCGTAGGGGAAAGAGGCTCGGAGCGGGCCGCGCTATCCCCGCGTCGGCCGGTGCGGGTGCGTGACAAAGCTCACGCCGGGCTGCGGGGATTGCCGTGCGCCGCGCGGGCCTCTTGTTCGGGTGACACCGGACCCACGAGATCCGCCCGGCGGTCACTCGCCGCGGCGAAAGGGGAAAGCATGAGCACCATCAGGGAGTTGCTGGTCGAACTCACCGGGACCGCGGAGTTCGCCGACGCCGAGCGGGTCGGTGACGACGTCGACCTCGCCGCGAGCGGGATCGACTCCGGCGACCTGGTGCGTCTCGTCCTGCTCGTCGAACAGCGGCTCGGCGTGGAGATCACCGCGGACGACATGGAGCAGCTGCACACGATCGCCGACTACGAGCGGTTCACGGCCGAGCGTTCCGTCGCAGGCGCCGGCGGTGCGTGATGTGGCTGGCACAGCTGCTGGAACGCAACCGCCAGTGCTGGCCCGACCGGTTGGCGCTGGTCGACGACCGGCGCCGGCTCACCTGGTCGCAGTTCCACGACCGCACGCTGGAACTCGCGCGGGGACTGGCCGATCTGGGCATCGGGCGCGGTGACCGCGTCGCGGTGCTGTCCAAGGACCGTATCGAGGTCCTGGAGACATACTTCGCGCTCGCCCGGCTCGGCGCGCTGTTCGTCCCGCTGAACCACAGCCTGACCGTGCCGGAGGTCGCCGGTATCGTCGAACGCGTCGGAGCGGTGGCCGTCCTCGGTGAGTCGGAGCTGCTGGACCGGCACCCCGAGCTGCCGGCGTCGGTGCGGATGAGGGTGGCCCTGGACAAGCCGGTGTTCGAGGCGCTGGGCACCCTGGCCGCCGAGCGTGACCTGCCCGAGGTGGCCGACACCGACCCGATCGCCGTGCTGCACACCTCGGCGACCACAGGACAGGCCAAGGGCGTCACGGTCGACAGCGCGTCGTTCCGCGCGATCGCCCTGGGCTGGCTGGTCATGGCGCGGCCCGGCGACGACATCGTCATGGTCAACTGCTGCCCCCTGTACCACGGAAGCATGGTGGTGTCCCTGACCTACCTGGCGGCCGGGGCCACCGTCGTGCTCATGCCCGGCTTCACCCCGCAGCGGGCGCTGGCCGCGGTGGAGGAACACCGTGCCACACACATGTGGCTGGTCCCTCAGATGCTCCGCTTCATGCTCCAGGCCAAGGGCGCCGGGCGCGCCGACCTGTCCTCGCTGAGGGAGATCCTCTACGGTGCCGCCCCCATGCCCCTGGACGTGTACGCCGACGCGGTGGAGCGTCTCGGCTGCGGTTTCCGGCAGGTCTACGGCATGACGGAGGTGGGCGGGCCCTTCGTCACCCTCGGCCCCGACGAGCACCCGGCCCCCGGGGACGTCACGGCCCGCATCCCCTGCGGACGCGTCGTGCCCGGGATGTCCGCCCGCGCGGTCGACGGAGCCGGACGGGAGCTGCCGCGCGGCGAGATCGGCGAGATCGTCGTGCGCGGGCCGGGCGTCATGCAGGGCTACTGGAACGACCCCGAGGCCACGCGCGAGATCAGCCTCGCCGGCTGGATCAGAACAGGTGACCTGGGGTTCGTGGACGACGCGGGCCGTATCCATCTCGTGGACCGCACCAAGGACGTCATCATCCGGGCGGGGCAGAACGTCTACCCCTCGGAGATCGAGCGGGCCCTGATGTCCCATCCGGCGGTCCGGGACGCCGCGGTCGTCGGGATGCCCGACGAGGACTACGGCGAGGTACCGCTGGCGTACGTCGTCGCCGGACCGGACACCCGGGCCGCGGACCTGCTCGCCCACGTGGGACAGCGACTCGCCCCGTACAAGCGCCCGCGGCGGGTGGAGTTCATCGAGCAGGTGCCCCGCAACCCCGCCGGAAAGATCGTCAAGAAGCTGCTGCGGGCCTGACGCGTGTGCCCGTGTCACTGCCCGGCTCCGACGGCCGGCCCTTGCCCGGGCACGCGCCCGGGGGCAGCGCCCGGTCCGGGTGCCGAGGTGGCCGCCCTGCTCCGCCCGCTGCGGCCGGAGTGGGCGGCGGCCGGGCTCGGGCTGGGCGCCGCCGTCGTCTCGGAACCGCAGGCCGTCCCCGCCGGGCCCGCCGAGGAGGCCGCAGCCGCGGTGATGCCGCCGCAGCGCCGGCTGGAGTTCCTGGCCGGCCGGCTCGCGGCGCGGCGCGCGTTGCGCGCGGTGGGGCTGGACTGCGGGGAGATCCCGCGGGCGGGCCGCCTGCCGGTGTTCCCTCCCGGGCGGGCGGCGTCCATCACGCACAGCGCGGGGGTCGCGGTGGCCGTGGCCCGGGCGCCGGGACGGGACATCCCGCTCGGCTGTGATCTGGAGCTGCGCCGCCTGCCCGCCGGAGCGGCCCGGCTGGTGCTGCGCGAGGACGAGGAGGAGCTGCTGCACGCTCCCGCGCCGGGTGCGGTGCGGTGGTCGGTGACCTCGCTGTTCTCGGCGAAGGAAGCCGCGTGGAAAGCTCTGCACACCGGGCCTGAGGCGCTCCCCGCCGGCAGGCTGAGAAGCCTGCGCGACCTGCTGGCCCGCCCATGCGCCCGCGGGCTGCGGATCGAGGCGCGGCGGGGCCCTGGGCTCGCCGTGCACGTCGAGGTGGTGGCGGTCGGCACGGGCGTCTTCAGCACGGTCCTCGCCTGGGCCGGCCCCTGACCGCCGGCCACCGCCTCACCGCAGGCACCCCGTACACCGGCAACGGCACCGCGCAACCGCCCGCACGAGCGGTGCCGCTCTCCTTCCCGCTCCCCGCCGAAGCCGCGTCGGCGTTCGTCGATCGTGACGCGCCGACGGAAATCGGGTGCGGGGGCCTGTCGTTCAGCCCTCTCGCGTTCCTCGTTCTTCCCGGCGGCCGTCCGCCTGCTTCGCACTCGGGCCCGGTGGTCGGCACCGCCCCGAGTGCGAAGCGTCGGCGGACCGGTCGGTCACTCGGATGCCGCGCGCAGCGCCTTGGCGACCGCCGTGCCGATCAGCGCGATGGGCTCCGGTTCGGTCATCTCGTAGTGGCCGCACGGCACCCGGTGGTCGTGCAGGGTGCCCTCGACGTGGGGCCGCCAGCTCTCGGCCTTGTCGGGCAGCACGGCCAGGTCGCCGGGGAAGCCGGTGTCCGCCTCCTCGGCGGCGCTGAAGAACAGCACCTCCCCGCGGAAGACACCGGGCGCGAACTGGTGGGCGATGCGCAGGTTGTTGCGCATGACCGCCGCGATGGCCTCGGCCTCGGCCCGGGTGACCGGCGCACTCGTCGGGTCGGCCGTCAGGGCGGCGTCGATGGCGGCGAGGACGGCCGCCACGTCCGGCACTTCGGCCGCTCCCGGCCCGAGGGACGGGCCGGCCACCCGCATCAGCAGGGACGCCACCTGCCGCTCGACCGCCGCGGCGTCGTACCGCATGCCGTGCGGCTGGGGTGCGTCCAGCATGGCCAGCAGTTCCACCCGCTCGCCCCGCTCCTGTAGGGCGCAGGCCATCGCGTGCGCGACGAAACCGCCGTAGGACCAGCCCAGGAGCCGGTAGGGGCCGTGTGGTTGCACCTCGCGGACGAGGTCGAGGTAGCAGGCGACCATGGACGCCGCGTCCGGTGCGGGCGGCCGGGTGCCGTCGAGGCCCGCGGCCTGGATGCCGTAGACCGGCTGGTCGCCGCCGAGGTGGGGCAGCAGTCCGGTGTAGCGCCAGGACACGCCCGCCCCGGGGTGGACGCAGAACAGCGGGGCGGCGCCGCCCTGCGCCCGGAGCGGCAGGAGCGGAGCCAGCGCGTTCGCGCCCGCGCCGGGCGTCTGCGCCGAGGTGTCGTCGGCCGCCGCGAGCAGACCGGCCACGGTGGGCGCGGCCAGCAAGGCGGCGGCGGGCACGTCGAGGACGCCGGCCTGCCGCAGCCGGCCCGTCAGCAGTACGGCGCGCATCGAGTCGCCGCCCAGGTCGAAGAGGTTGTCGTGGACGCCGATGCCACCGATGCCGAGGGTCTCCTCCCACACGCGGGTCACCGCCTGTTCGCGCGCGGTGCGCGGGGGCACGTGCTCGGTCGTCAGGCGGGGCCGTGGACCGAGGGCCGGTTCGGCGTGCACCGCGGCGCCGCGCTCCGGCGTGCCGGGGTCCGTGCGGGCGCCGGGGGCGTCGATCCAGTGACGGTGCCGTGCGAAGGCGTAGGGGGGCAGCGGCACCCGCCGGGGCGTACCCGGCACCTCGGGCAGCGCGGTGTCCACGCCGGCGCTCCACAGCCGGCCCAGCGCCTCGGCGAGGACGAACCCGTCGGCGGCGTCGGCCTTGGCGTGCCGCATCGTGGTCACCGTCACCGGCGCGTGCTCCGCGAGCTGGGCGGCGGCCAGCTTGGTCAGCGTGTCCCCGGGTCCGACCTCCACCAGGACCGGCCGGCGTTCCCACAGGGTGGTGACGCCGTCGGCGAAGCGCACGGTGTCGCGGGTGTGCGCGATCCAGTGCCGGACCGAGGTCGCCTGCTCGTCGGTGATCCAGGCGCCGGTGACGTTGGTGACGAACGGGATCCGCGGCGGGCGCAGGGTGACGCCGCGCAGGTGTCTCTCGTACGCCGGGAGCACCGGGTCGAGGACGTGGGAATGGGCGGCGACCGGTATACGCAGGCGGCGGAACGGCACGTCCAGGCGGGCGAGTTCGGTCTCGAAGCGGGCGACGGCCTCCACGTGTCCGGCGACGGTGCAGGCGGCCGGGCCGTTCACCGCGGTGAGGGACAGTTCCTCGCCGAGCAGCGGCACCACGTCCTCGACGGGTGCCGCGACTCCTACGGTCGCCCCGCCCGCGGAGCTGATGAGCCGGACGCGTTCGGTGACCAGGGGCAGCATCTCGTCGAGGTCGATCACCCCGGCCAGGCAGGCTGCCGTGTACTCGCCGAGCGAGTGGCCGATGAGCGCGTCCGGGCGCACCCCCGCCGCCATGAGGGTGCGGGCGAGGGCGTACTCGGTGACCACCAGGGCGAGCAGGGACGTGCTCGTGCCGTCGCTCTCGCGGCGTGCGAACAGGGCGTCGCGGACGTCGGCGCCGAGGGCGGGGCGCAGGATGCGCGCGCACTCGTCGACGGTGTCGCGGTAGACGTCGTGCTCGCGGTAGAGCTGTGCCCCCATGCCCGGGTACTGGGTGCCACCGCCCGGCAGCAGGAACGCCACCCGCGGCGGCTCGTCCGCCCCGGGGGGCGTGCCGGGCACGGCGGTGCGCAGCGCGGACAGGGCCTCCTCCCGGGAAGCGGCGGTCACGGCCAGGCGGTGGCGCAGCGCCGGCCGGTCGGCGCGCAGGGAGTGCGCGGTGTCGTCCAGGCGCAGATCCGGCCGCCTTTCGAGGTGGCGGGCGAGTGCCTCGGCCTGGCCGCGCAGGGCGTCGGCCGTGCGGGCGGACAGCGGCAGGACCAGACGGTGGCGGCCCTCGGGCTCCCGGGGCGGGACGGGGGCGGGCGGCGCCTCCTCCAGGATGACGTGCGCGTTGGTGCCGCCGATGCCGAAGGCGCTGACCGCGGCCCTTCTGGGGTGCCCGTCCGCGGGCCAGTCCTCCAGGGTGGTGGGCACCCGGAAGGGGCCGGAGGCGAAGTCGATGTGCGGGTTGGGCCGTTCGAAGTGCAGGCTCGGCGGGATCTGCCGGTGTTCCAGGGCCAGGACGGCCTTGATCAGCCCGGCGATCCCGGCGGCCGCTCCCAGGTGGCCGATGTTGGTCTTCACCGAACCGAGGGCGCAGTAGCCGCGGCGCCGCGTGGACTGGCGGAACGCCTCGGTGAGCGCGGCCACCTCGATGGGATCGCCCAGGCGGGTGGCGGTGCCGTGCGCCTCGACCAGGCCGATGGTGCCGGCGTCGGTCATCGCCTGGGCCTGTGCCGCGAGGATGACCTCGGTCTGACCAGCGGCGCTGGGCGCGCTGAAGCCGACCTTGCGGCGCCCGTCGTTGTTGACGGCGCTGCCCCGGATGACGGCGCGGACGTGGTCGCCGTCCGCGAGGGCGTCCTCCAGGCGTTTGAGGACGACGGCGCCGACACCGTCGCCGGAGGAGGTGCCGGCCGCCGCCGCGTCGAAGGCGCGGCAGTGGCCGTCGGGCGAGAAGGGGCCGCCGGGCACGTGACGGTAGCCGAGGAACGCCGAGGGGTTGAGGGAGACGGCGGCGGCGAGCGCGGTGTCGCACCGGTAGTCGAGCAGGTCCTGGCAGGCGGTGTGCACCGCGACGAGCGCCGTGGAGCAGGCCGTCTGGAGGGACACGCTCGGGCCGGTGAGCCCCAGTTCGTAGGAGACGCGGGTGGCGAGCGTGCCCAGGGAGTTGGCGGTGGCCGCGTGCACGAGTTCCACCGATCCGGGCTGCCCGGCGTAGCGCGGGTACACGTGCGACGGGTAGTAGCGGCTGTCGCCGCTGCCGGCGTACACGCCGAACGTACCGGTGTCGGTGCCGGGGCCGAGGCACCGGGCGTCCTCGAGGGCGTGGTAGGCCGTTTCGAGCAGCAGGCGCTGCTGGGGGTCGACCACGGCGGCCTCGGCGGGGCTGTAGCCGAAGAACCCGGAGTCGAAGCGGTCGATTCCCTCGACGACCGACGCCATGCGGACGAGCGTGGGGTCGTGGAGGTCGCGTTCGGTTCCGCCCGCGGCCAGGAACTCGTCGTCGGTGATGGGCCGCACGGACTCGCGTCCCGCGGCCAGGTTGTCCCAGAACGCGTCCAAGTCGTCCGCGCCGGGGAGGCGTGCCGCCATGCCGATGACGGCGACGGCGGGTGCCTGCTCGTCCTGCGGCTCGGTGGTCTCAGGCATGGCCTCGGTCCTTTCCTTGCCGTGCGGTACGGCGGGTACGGGCCGCACGCTGCCGCTGGGCTCGTTCCTTGGCGCGGTCCAGGCTGTTCGGCCCGGTCCCGGCGGCCTCCGGCGGCGCCTGCGGGTCCGGCGCCGGCGGGGCGTCGGCCGCCTCGGGTGCGGTCAGGGCCGACAGGTGGTGGGCCAGGTCGCGCACGGTGGGGTGGGCGAACAGGTCGACGACCGGCAGCTCGCATCCGAAGGCCTGGTTGACGGCGCTCTGGGCGGCGACCAGCAGCAGGGAGTTGCCGCCCAGGTCGAAGAAGTTCTCGTCCCGGCCGACCCGGTCGCGGCCCAGGATGTCGCGCCACAGGCCGGTGAGCCGGTCCTCCAGTCTCCGCAGCCGCTCCCCCGTGCCGGAGGCGGGCGCCTGCCGTTCGGCGGCGCCCGCCGCGCGCAGCACCCAGTGGTCCCCGCCGGCGGCGTCCGCGGCGGCCCGGTACAGGGTGCCGATGTCGGCGCCCTCCTCCAGGGCGACGCGGGCGGCCAGCCGCCTTACCTGGCGGGCGGGTTCGAGGACGTGGCTGCGGACCCAGGGAGCGCTGCGGTCGACGCCGATCAGCAGGTGGGGTTCGTCCAGGGTGCGGGCCAGGTCGTAGGAGCGCAGCGCGGCGGCGGTGTCCAGGACGCGGTAGCCGCGGGCCTCGGTGAGCGGGGCGAGCCGGTAGCCGCTGCTCATGCCTCGCTCGCGCCACATGCTCCAGGCCAGGCTCTGGGCGGGCAGGCCGAGGCCGCGGCGGTGCAGGGCGAGGGCGTCGAGGTAGGCGTTGGCGGCGGCGTAGGCCGTGTTCATGGCGCCGCCGAACCAGCCGTTCACCGAGGAGAAGGTGACGAAGGAGCCGACCGGGTGGTCCGCGCTCACGCGGTGCAGGGTCCAGGCGCCGCGCACCTTCGCGTCCAGGGCCTCGCGCCAGGCGGCCGCGTCCAGTTCACCGAGGGAGCGTTCGACGAGGGTTCCGGCGAGGTGCAGCACCGACACCAGGGGCGCGCCCCAGTGCTCGGCGGCCGCGTGGACGGCTTGCCGTACCTGCCGCTCGTCGGTGACGTCGGCGCACGCGTACCGGACCTCTCCGAGTTCGCGCAGCCGCCGGTACGCCTCGACGCGGGCGGCCGTGGGCCCTCCGGCGGCCAGGTGCCGCGGCCAGCTGTCCTCGGGGGGCAGCGGGGTCCGGCCGAGGACGAGGAGCCGGGTGCCGGGCGTGTGCAGCAGGTGGGCGGCGAGTTCGGTGCCGACACCGCCCAGTCCCCCGCTGATCAGGTGGAAGCCGTCGGCGGCGGGCGGTTCGGTGCGGGGTGCCGGGTCGGGCAGGGGGGCCAGCCGGCGTACCAGGCGCTGTTCGCCGCGGTGGGCGACCTCGGTGTCGGCGGGGGTGCCGGCCACTTCGGCGAGCAGCAGGGGTACGGGGTCCTCGTCGCCGTGCGGGTCGAGGTCGAGGTGGACGCACCGCAGGCCGCCGGACTCCTCCCGCAGCGACTTCAGTACGGCGCCGGCCATGGCGTGCGCCGGGGAGGGGCGGTCCCCGGGGGTGACCGCCTGGGCGCCGGCCGTCACGTACAGCAGGTCGACCGGGCGCGGCCCGCCGGGCCGGGCGGCGAGGGCCCGGGCCGGCGCGAGCAGGGACGCGGTGCCGGCCTCGGCGGACGCGGGATCGGCGGCCTCGCCGAGGTGCAGCGCGCCGAGGTGCACGAGGGTGTCGACCGGCCGCCCGTCGGCTTCCAGGGCCCGCAGCAGCGCCGCGTGGTCGGCCTCCTCGGCGGGCCGGAGCCGGTGGTGGGCGGCGTCGAGCCGGGCGTACGACGCTCCGTCGGTGACCAGGGTGCACAGTCCGCCGCCGGCTCGCACCTCCCCCGCCAGGCGCCGGGCGAGGTCCTGTGCCCGCGGGTCGCCGCCCGCGAGGACGAGGGTGTGCCGGCCGGCCGACGTCGCGCGGGGGCGGTGGCGCTCGGCCCGCTGCCACACCGGCCGCAGGAACCAGTCGGGCAGGGTGGCGGCGGTGCCCATCAGCAGCTGGGCCTCACGGACCGCGTCGTCGAAGGCGCCCGCCTCGAAGCTCTTGCGCAGTTTGGTCCGCTGGATCTTGCCGATCTCGGTCTTCGGTACGGCGGCGGCGTCGACCGGCACGAGGAAAGCGGGGCTGACGCCGATCTCCCGGGTCACCTTGCCGGCGATCTCCCGCAGCGCGGTGGCGGGATCGTGCCCGGGGGCGAGGTGGAGGAACAGGGCGAGTTCGTCGGTGGCCGCCGACGGGTCGGTGCGCACCGCGCAGGCCGCGGTGAAGCTGCGGACGACGTACGGCAGTTCCTCGACGCAGGCCTCGATCTCGTGGCTGTAGTGGTTGACACCGTTCACGATGATGACGTCCTTGGCGCGGCCGGTGATGTACAGCTCGCCGTCGCGCAGGAAGGCCAGGTCGCCGGTGTCGAACCAGCCGTCGTCGGTGAACGCCTCGGCGTTGGCCGCCGGGTTGTCGTGGTAGCCGCCGGTCACGGAGGTGCCGCGGACCTGGAGCCGGCCGACGTCGCCCTCGGCGAGCACGGTGCGGTGTTCGTCGACGATGCGCATGGCGAAGCCGGGGTAGGGCAGGCCGCAGCTGACGAACGTCTCGTCGGTGACCGGCGGTTCGGCGGGCAGCACGGCGTCGGTGACGACCGAGCAGGTCTCGGACATGCCCCAGCCGGGGTGCATCACGTCCTGCGGCAGCCCGAACGGCTTCAGCGTGTGCAGGAACCGCCGGGCGGCCGCGGCCACGACGACCTCGCCGGCGTTCATCACCAGCCGCATCGGTGACAGGTCCCACTCCCGGTCCCGGAAGCGGTCGGCCTTCCCGGCCAGCAGTCCGAAGGCGAAGTTGGGTGCCCAGGTGACGGTGACCCGGTGCCGGTGGGCGAGGTCCATCCAGCGCAGCGGGTCCTGGAGGATCCAGGAGGTCGGTGCGTGGATCTGCCGGCATCCCAGGTACACGTCGCGCAGGTGGAACATCACCACGCCGGTGACGTGGTCGAGCGGGATCCAGTTCAGGGAGACGTCCTGCTCGCCGAGCCGGTTCATGGCCGCGGTGGCGGCGGACCGGGTGAGCACATTGCGGTGGGTCAGGCGCACGGCCTTGGGCAGGCCGGTGCTGCCGGACGTCATCAGCATCAGGACGAGGTCGTCGGGCCGGGCGGCGTACCAGTCGCGGTCCTCGGGGGCGTCCCGCAGCGCGTCGGCGTTGGTCAGCCGCAGCCCGGGCCAGTCCTGGCGGGCCGCCAGGTCGCGCAGGCCGGGCTCCAGCGCCGCCGAGCACACCGTCCAGGGCCGGCCGAGCATCCGCCAGATGCCCTCCAGCTTGGTCAGCGCCGCCGAGGGGGTGGTGTACGAGGCGGGGACGGTCAGCGGGACCGCGACGAAACCGCCCAGGACACAGCCCCACAGCACGGCGAGGAAGTCCTGCGTGGCGTCGCACTGGAGGATCACCCGGTCGCCGGGGCGCAGTCCGGCCCGCCGCAGCCCCGCGAGCACCCGGGAGGCCTCCGTGATCAGGGACGCGTAGCTGCGCCGTGTCTCGCTGCCGTCGGCGTGCACGTGCACGATGTCGCCGTGGTCCCGCTCGGCGGCGCGGACGAGGGCCTGTGCCCAGCCGGGCACGGTGGGTTCGGCCGGCCGCGGTCCCTCGCTGAGCGCCGGCACGGTCCCGGCCGCCGTGCGGCCGTGGCCGGCCGGCGACGGCCCGGCCGTGCGGCGCGGCGGGCCGGCGTGCCGGCGTGCCAGTTCCTCGGGGACGGCCTCCACCACGGTCTCGGCCGTGCGCACGCCGGGGACACGGGCCAGGTGCTGCCGCCAGGACTCGGCGGCGGTGCGGTCGGCCAGGGGCAGGGCTCGCAGCGCGTCGGTGTCGAGCGCGCCGTCGGCGGTGCGGGGCAGGGCGTTGACCGCCGTGACGCGGACGGCGCCGTGCCCGGCCGCGTCGAGGACCTGTTCGACGCGCTCGGCGGCATCCGCGCGGCCCGGTACCACGTACAGGTGCGGTGGCGTGCCGTCGGGGCCGGGCAGAGCGGCCGCGTCACGGATGCCGGGTACGGACAGAGCCGCGTCCGTCACGTCGGCGGTACCGGCCCCGGCGGACGCGGCCGGGGTGCGCGGGGGCGGCGCCGGCAGGCCCCCGATCCTGCGGTCCGGGTCCGCGCTGACCACGCGCAGCAGTTCGCCCAGGGCGTGCGCGAACCGCTCCGCGGTGGCAGCGTCGTACAGGTCCGTGGCGTACTCGACGTGCAGATCGAGTCCGCCGGGCGTGCCGTCCGCGCCGTGCCGTTCCAGGACGTCGACGAAGAGGTCGAACTTGGCGGTGCCGGTGGCGGTGGGCCGCAGCGGCACCTCCCGGCCGTCCAGCCGGAGGACGGCGGGCTCGTTGTTCTGGAGGGCCAGCATGACCTGGAACAGCGGGTGGCGGCCGGCGCGGCGGGGCGGGTTCAGCTCGTCGACGAGCCGGTCGAAGGGCAGGTCCTGGTGGTCCAGGGCGGCCAGGTCGTACGGGCGCAGCCTGGCGAGCAACTCGTGGAAGGCGGGGTCGCCCGAGGTGTCGGCCCGCAGGACGAGGGTGTTGGTGAACAGGCCGATCAGATCGTCCAGCGCGGGTTCGGAGCGGCCCGCGACGGGGGTGCCGACGACGATGTCCTCGCCGGCTCCGCAGCGGGTGAGCAGGGCGCTCAGCGCGGCGTGCAGCACCATGAACAGGCTGGTGCCCTCCCGTTCGGCCAGGGCCAGCAGGTCCCGGTGGAGTGCGGCGTCCACGGTCTCGGTGACGTGGGCGCCGTCGCCGCGCGGTGCCGTCGGACGGGGCCGGTCGCCGGGGACGGTGCACTCCTGCGGCAGACCGGCCAGTGCTTCGCGCCAGTGGGCGGTCAGCCGTTCCAGCCGTCCCGGGCCGTCGGGTTCCGGGGCGAGCAGGGCGCGTTGCCAGACGGCGTGGTCGGCGTACTGCGCCGGCAGCGGGTCCCAGCCCGGGGCGCGGCCCGCCCGGCGCGCCGCGTAGGCGGCGGTCAGGTCGTCGGCGAGGGGGCGCAGCGACCAGCCGTCGGCCGCGCTGTGATGCAGCACCAGCAGCAGCGTCCGTTCCTCTCCGGTCCCGAACAGCCAGGCGGCCAGGGGGCTTTCTCCGGTCAGGTCGAAGCGGTGGCGGGTGGCCGCGGTGACGTGGGCGACGATCTCGTCGGCCGGGCAGTCCACCCGGCGCAGCCGCGGGCGCAGCTCCCCGGGCGGCAGGATCCGCTGGTGGGGCACGCCGTCCCGCTCGGCGAACACCGTCCGCAGGCTTTCGTGCCGGTCGGTGACGTCACCGAGCGCGGCGCGCAGCGCCTCGGCGTCCACGGCGGAGCCGAGCGGCACCACCAGCGGGATGTTGTACGTGGCGGCCGAGTCGTCGAGCCGGTTGAGGAACCACATGCGTTCCTGGGCGTAGGACAGCGGGACGTGCTCCGGGCGGTCGATGTCCCCGAGTGCCGGGCGGGCGGGAGCGGTGCCGGGCCGGGAGGGGAGCCGCTGCGCGAGCGCGGCCGGTGTCGGGCCGTCGAACAGGGCGGTGATGGGCACCTCGGCGCCGTTCTCGTGCCGCAGGCGGGCCAGCAGGCGGGTGGCGAGCAGGGAGTCGCCACCCAGGTCGAAGAAGTTGGCGTCGGTGCCCACGGTGTCGCGCGGCAGCCGCAGCACGTCCTCGAACAGGGTGCAGAGGAGCGCTTGTTGAGGAGTCTGCGGGCGGGTGCCGGCCGCGACGGCGGTGAAGTCGGGCGCGGGCAGGGCGTCGGTGTCGAGCTTGCCGTTCGCGGTCAGCGGGAGCGTGTCGACGTTCACGCAGGCCGCGGGGACCATGTGGTCGGGCAGGTGGGCCGCGGCGTGGGCGCGCAGTTCCGCCGGGCTCGGCGGCTGTTGTCCGGTGGGCACCGTGTAGGCGACGAGCTGCCGGGCACCGTTGTCGGCACGTCGTACGAGGACGGCGGCCCGGGTGACCCGCGGGTGGGCGGTGAGGACGGCTTCGATCTCGCCGGGTTCGACGCGGAAGCCGCGCAGCTGGATCTGCTGGTCGGCCCGGCCGAGGTAGTCGAGGGTGCCGTCGGCGCGGCGCCGCGCGAGGTCGCCGGAGCGGTACATCCGGCTGCCGGGCGGGCCGAAGGGGTCGTCGAGGAACCGTTCGGCGGTCAGCTCGGGGCGGCCGAGGTAGCCGCCGCTCACGCCCGCGCCGGCCACGTGCATCTCGCCGACGGCGCCCGGCGGCACCGGCCGGCCCGTGGGGTCCAGCAGGTGCACCCGCAGGTCCGCCAGCGGTGCGCCGATGACGCCCGTCCGGCGCGGGTCCGTGAGATCGGCCTCGGTGACGCGGTGGTGGGTGACGTGCACGGTGGTCTCGGTGATGCCGTACATGTTCACCAGCGCCGGGCTCTGGAGCCCGTGCCGGTCGGCCCACGGCCGCAGCCGCTCGGGGCGCAGGGCCTCACCGCCGAAGACGACGTAGCGCAGTGCGCCCGCCCGCTCCGGGCCGCCCTCCGGCACCTGTTCGCCGTCCGCGTCCATGAGCTGCTCGAAGGCGGACGGCGTCTGGCTGAGGACGGTCACCCCCTCGCGGTGCAGCAGCCGCAGGAAGTCCCGGGGCGTGCGGCTGACGGCGTACGGGACGACGACGAGCCGGCCGCCGTGCAGCAGGGCGCCCCACATCTCCCACACCGAGAAGTCGAAGGCGTAGGAGTGGAACAGCGTCCACACGTCCTCTTCGCCGAAGTCGAAGTGCTCGGCCGCCGCGGCGAAGAGGCGGACGACGTTGGCGTGCGCGACGGGTACGCCCTTGGGACGGCCGGTGGAGCCGGAGGTGTGGATGATGTACGCGATGTCCGACGGGCTCGTCTCCCCCCGGCGGTCACTGGCGGTCAGCTCGCCGGCCGGCCGTGCGGCGATGTCCGCCTCGACGGCGGGGTCGTCCAGGACGACGGCGGGGACCCCGTCGGTGAAGCGTGGGGCGAGATCGTTCTCGGTGACGAGGAGGACGGGGGCCGCGTCGTCCATGACGAGCCGCAGGCGCTGTGCCGGATGACCGGGGTCCAGGGGGAGGTAGGCGGCTCCGGTCTTGAGGACGGCCAGCAGGGCCGGCAGCAGCCGCGGGCCCCGGTGCAGGGCCAGCGCCACCACCCGGCCCGGACCCGCCCCGCGCTCGGCCAGCAGTCGGGCCAGGCGGTTGGCCCGGGCGTCGAGTTCCGCGTAGGTGAGCCGGTCGTCCTCGTACGACACCGCGACGCGCCGCGGCCAGGCCCTCGCCTGCCGCTCGAACAGGTCGGTGAGGGTCGCGGTGACCGGGAAGTCCCGCACGGGGGCGTCGCTCGGATGCTCGCCGGGCAGCAGCAGGTCCAGGTCTCCCAGCGGCGTCGTGGGCGCGGCGTCCGCGAGCTGTCGCAGCAGGAGCAGGAACCGGTCGCGGTGCAGGGCGAGTTCGTCCTCGTCGTACAGGGCGGGGTTGGCGTCGAAGGCCAGCCAGAGGGTGCCGGGCCGGGTGCCGGGCCGGACATTGATCTGGAGGTCGTCGACGGCACCGCCGCAGAGGTGGTGCCAGGTCGCCGGGTGACCGCCGAAGTCGAGGGTCTCGGTGAACGGGACGATGTTCAGCACCGGCCCGTACAGCCGGCGCCCGGTTCCCAGCAGGTTCAGGTCCCGGCGGATGAACTCTCCCCGGTACTGCTGGTGCCGGCGCAGCTGTCGCACCTCGTCGGCGACCGCCCGGACCAGACCGGCGACGGTCGTGCCGGAGTCGGCGGCCACGCGCAGCGGCAGGACGTCGGAGGCGGTGCCCGGGGTGCGCAGGGCGGCGCTGCCCAGCCGGCTCATCGTGGCCATGCCCAGCACGAGGTCGTCGGCGCCGGTCATGCGGTGCAGGTAGGCGGCGACTGCGGCGGTCAGCAGGTCGGTGCGCGTGACGTCGAGCCGGCCGGCCGCGTCCGACAGGGCCTGCGCGTCGGCGCCCTCCAGTTCCACGGTGCGGCGCAGGAACGGGGCGACGGGCGCCGCGGTGCGGTGCGTGAGCCGTGCGGGCTCCGGCAGTCCGGCCAGCCGCCGCGACCAGTACGCCCGGTCGCGGACGCAGCGCTCGGACGCGAGGTAGGCGGCCTCCTCCGCCTGGAGCCGGCTGACGGACGCGAAGACGGCCGGGGCGGGTTCACGCCCTTCGGCCAGCGCGTTGTAGGTGTCGGCGAGGCGACGGCCGAGGAGCTTGTAGCTGTAACCGTCCAGCAGGAGGTGGTGGGCCCTGAGCAGCCAGAGGTGCCGGTCGGGGGCGAGGGTGAGCAGGGTGTGGGAGAACAGCGGCCCCTTGTCCAGGTCCACCGGCGTGGCGAGGTCCGTGCGGACCAACTCCCAGGCGGTGCGCTCCGGGTCGTCGGCGTCGCCGGCGTCGATCCGCTGAAGCGTCCAGTCGTCCGCGTCCGGCGCCCGGTGACAGCGGGGGCCGTCGTCCGTGTCGAGAAAACGCAGGGCGAAGGTGTCGGCCTCGCCGACGGTCCGGCGCAGGGCCGCCTCGAACAGGTCGGTGTCGAGGGCACCGTGTATCTCCACCGCCTCCGCGGTGTTGTACGCGGCGCTGTCGGAAGCGAGCCGCCCGGCGTACCAGAGTCCCTCCTGGGCTCCGGACAGTGGCCGGTGGTCGTTCTCGCGGAGTGACTCCTCGTGGAGTGACATGGCACAACCTCGCGTGGCAAGTCGTGACGTCCCGGCCGGAACGGCCCGGCCGGGCGGACGGGGGGTGCGGCCTCGGCCCACGGAGCGGGAAAGGGGGGCGCACTGCCGAGAGCGTGGGGTCGGCACGGCCCCACCGCCGCTCCCGCAAGTGCCCTCAGGGTGCGACGAGGCGACGGGACCGATCAAGCCGGGACCGGGCCCGCGCCGGGAATTCAGGTATTTCCCTGAAGAACGCCCGGCCCGGGATAGCGCCGGACCCGGCGGACTCTAAGGAATTCCCGCGACTTTCGTCCGGCCGTCCGGTCCAGGTGGATTCACCGGCCCCCGGCGTTGCACTCTCGAACGGGCGTCGGGCATGCGCGCCCCGGCCGTGACGATCCGTCATCAGGGCCTGTACGACGAAGAGACAGGGAAAGGAAGGCTGGCGGCATGCATCGTGCGTTGTGCCCGGTCGAGACGCTGTATGTCGGGCAGCGGAGCAGAGCGGTGCTCTCGTGCGCCCTGCACGGGCAGGTCGACACCGGGGCGCTGTCCGCGGCATTCGACGCCCTCACGCAGGCCCACCCGACGCTGCGTTCGCGCATCGCGCCGGACGGTCCGGGCTTCGCGTTGCGTCTCCTCGCCGAGGACGAACGGCCCCGGTTGATCACCCGCACCGGCGGCGAGGAGGTCCACCTCGCGGAGTTGAACGCTCCGCTGCCGGTCGGAGGCCCGCTCAGCCGGGCGGTCCTGGTGAGCGCGCCCGAAGGCGACCGTCATCTGTTCGTCCTCGTCGTGGACCACACGATCACGGACGGGCACAGCAGCATCGCCCTGCACAACGCCGTCTGGGATCACTACCGGGCGCTGGTCGAGGGGGGCGAAACCGGGGGGAAGGCGGCCGCGACCGATGCGACCGCCGACGCCCGGGAGGACTGTGGGGATCGCCCTCACTGGCCGCAGCCGGTCAGCCGGCTGCTGCCCGCCGCCGACCCGGCGGCCACCGCCGCCTACCTGGAGCGGCGCGTCGAGGAGACGCGGCGGCACCCCGTCGAACTCCTGCCCTTCGACGTGCCGCGGCCCGCCACCGCCGGCGCCGGGCCGGGTGCGGAACCGGCCGGCGACGGCCGCATCGAGGTGTGCCGGCTGGCCCTCGACGAGGAGCGCACCACCCGGCTGCGGCGGACCGCACGTCAGGCGGGCGTGTCCGTGCACGCCCTCGTCGCCGCCGCACTACTCACGGCGGCACGGCGCCGCCTGGAGGGCGACGGGCCCCGCACGCTCGGCTGTCTGTCCCCCGTGGACCTGCGGTCCCGGCTGACCCCCGCGCTGCCCGCTCTGCTGATGGTGCCGGCCGTCACCACCCATCTACAGACCCTCGGCGTCGCCGCGGACACCGACCTGATGGCGCTGGCGCGTACCGTCCACAGCCAGCTGAGCGACTTCATCGACCGCGCGGACCAGTATCACGAGATGCGCATCACGCCGGAGATTCCGGGCAATCCGGCGTTGCAGCTGGCGACCGTCATCGTCACGAACATGGGCGTCGTCCCCGGCCCCCGGCTGCCGGCCGGACTGCGGGCCACCGACATCCGGCTGGTGCCCGCTCGCGAACACTACTTCCCGCAGGCGGGCCGCAGTCCCGTCATGGCGTGTGTCGTCTCCTTCGAGGGGCGCCTCGCCATCGAGTTCCCGCACTTCACCGCCTGTTTCAGCCCCTCCTTCATGCAGACGTTCCGTGACGACGTCCTCGCCGGGCTCCTCACCTTCGCGGACGTCACCGACCCTCTGCCCTCGCCCGCACGGTGAGGACGGTCACCCCGTCCACCGCGCCCGACCGCACCGGTTGCCCCAAGGAGCACTCCCCCGTATGAGCACCGTCAGCCACCTCCCCACCCCCCTCGCGCTCCTGCCCCGAGCCCAGGCGGGCGACGAGCAGGCGATGAACCACCTGCTGACCGCGATCACGCCGTACGTCGCCCGCATCTGCCGGTCCGTCACCCATGACGACGGCGCCGACGCCGCACAGGAGGCGCTCCTCGCCGTCTACCGCGGTCTGCGCACCCTGCGCGAACCGGCCGCGTTCTACGGCTGGGTGCGCTCGGTGACGGTCCGCGAGGCCGTCCGCGTCGCCAAACGGGCGGGTGAGGAGGGGACCTATGCACAGGTCGACGCGGGCCAGGAGACGAACCCGCTGGACGCCGTGCACATCAGTGACGTCCTGGAGCGTCTTCCCACCTCCCACCGGCAGGTGCTCACCCTGCGCGCCTACGGGCTCAACGAGGAGGAGATGGCGCGGGTCCTCTCCCTGCCGGTGGGGACGGTCCGGTCCCGTCTGCACCGGGCGCGCCGCCGCTTCCGGGAGGCCTGGCTGCCGTCGGCGGCATGACCGTCGCGGGCGGGCAACCGCTGCCGGGGCGGCTGCGGACGGTGGCCGGACCGTCCGCGGCCGCCCCGGCGGGGCGGGGGACCGTCTGCCGGTTACTCGACGAAATCGGGCAGGACGCGTGGCGGCCACTGTCCCAAGGAGAACATCCCCAGTCCGTGGGCGCGCGCCACGAGCGCGGGACGGTTGGGAGCGTCGAATCTGCGCAGCAGCCGCCCCACGCGGTACTCGACTCCTTGCCGGCTCATGTAGAGGCGGCTGGCCAGCTGCACCGTCGACGCACCGCTCGCCACGCCCTCCAGCACACGTGCGTCCAGTTCGCTGAGCATCTGTTCGCCACGGCGTTCCGCCCCGGCCCCGTCCCCGGCGCGGCTGAGCAGGATGACGAGTCCGGCCGTGCCGTCCGGGCCGACCACGGCTGTCGCCGTCAGATCCGCGCAGAAGGTCCGGCCGCTGCCGTCCCGGCCGCTCACCTGCTCCGTGAACCGGTCCGCCCGGCCTTCACAGAGATCGGTGAACCGGCGCCGCAGACTCACGGGAAACCGCGCGAGAAGGAGATCACAGAGGTCACGCCCGCATATCTCACCCGGGCTCAGCCCGAAGGCCCCGGCGAAATCCGTCTCCGCAGCGGTGACGGTCGTGTCCCTCGCGGACGCGTGGGCCGTGTACGTACGACGCCGACGGCCGCCCCCGGCGTCCCCCGGCAGGACCCGGGAAGCAAGGACGGCGGCTGTCTTCCCGCCGTCGGGGGAGGGAGAGCAGGAGAGGGAGGAGGCGATGCTCACGGTGGCCACGGACGTACCGTCTTTCTGTGCATGGGGGGTTGGAATGCGCGACGACCTGCGGACAACGTTGTCGGAGCTCCACTTCCCGACACTGCCCGCCCGGGTTCCTCGGGGATCACCGCTCCGCCGCCGGGGCTGCCGGAACACCGGTACCGCGGGAGAACCTGCCGGGCGCCTCGGGAGCGGCTGCCGTGGTCTTCTCCGCGGTCAGCTTCCACAACGAGCCCGACTGGACGCGAGGGGGCACGGAAGCCTCCGGAGACGAGGGCGTGATCGCATCAGGCCGGCACTATGGAGGCTAAGGCCGGGCAACGCCCTTGGCAAGGGTTTGCCCGATGGGACCGACAGTCTGTCAACTCTCTTTCACAGGAACGTTTTTCAGCCGAAAGAAACCGGCAACCCAGGGACAGGGTCAGGCCATGGAGCGGGCACACCGGATTGGCCGGTGGCTCACGCCAATGCCACTGTGTTGCCCGTGCTGTCGACGCTTCGTAAAGTTGGACCGCTTCCGCACGCTGCCGGCGAAATCCGCGGAAGGAAGCGGACTCACGAAGACCTCGGGGGATCAGAGGGTGGGAATGCTCGAGCAGCCGCATTTCGGGCGACGGCTGAGGATGCTCAGGCTCGAACGAGGTTTGAGCCAGGCGGCGGTCGTCGGCGAGGGCATGTCGACGGGATACCTGTCACGGCTGGAGTCCGGCGAACGCCGGCCCACCCCACGCGCAGTCACCTATCTGGCCCAGCGGCTCGGGGTCGAGGTGTCAGCGCTGAACGAGCCGCTGGGCGGCAGGTCCCTCAGCCACGCACTGGCGGCGGCGTCCTCGGCGCCACCCGGCACCGACTGCACCGTCGCTCTGCTTCACGCGCTGCGGGACGACGAACGCGCCGACCTCTCCAGCCGCTGGCAGGCGCTGTGGCTGCTGAGCCGCGTCGACCGCCGCAACGGCGACTACGAGGAGGAACGCGGCCGGCTCGGCGAACTCATCGAACTGAGTGACCTGTTGGCGGTACCGGAGCTGCGGGTGAGGGCGAACGTCCAGTACGCGCGCTGCCTCGGTGCACTGGGCGACCTGGGGACGGCGGAGTCGGCGGCCGTGACCGCGCTGGCCATCGCGCGCGAGGAAGACCTCCAGGCGGCCGACACCATGACCGCGCTCATGGCGCTGATCGGTGTCGAGACCGAACTGGGCCGCCTCGACGCGGCCGGCCGGCACGTGCACGAACTGGAGCGGGACCTGCTTCCCGCCGCCAGCGCCCCGCAGGCGGCCGAGGCCTTGTGGACCGCGTCCGTGGTCAGCCACCGTCAAGGGGACCACACCGCCGCCCAGAACCGGCTGGAAACCGCCCTCGGTCTGCTCCAGGGCCGGGACGACCTGGAGTTGTGGACACGGCTGCGCATCGCCGCGACCGCCGCCGCGCTCGAGATGTCCCCTCCCCGGCTGGAGGCGGCCCGGCGCTGGCTGGGCGAGGCCCAAGTGCTCGTCGAGCTGACCGGCACGCCTTTGCAGGGGCAGGAGTTGCACGCGCTGCGCGCCCACCTGGCCTTCCACGAGGGAAGGCTGGACGAGGCCCGCGCGCTGTGCTGTGCCCTGCTGTCCGACGGCGAACTGCGGCTGCCCTACCGGGACCGGGTACGGCTCGCCGTCCTCGAAGGCCGGCTGGCCATCCTGGACGGCCGCGTCGAGGAGGGCATAGCGGCCCTGGAACGGCTCGCCCATCAGGCGACGGACGCGCGGAACATGGACCTGGCCGCCCATGTCTGGCAGACCCTGGCCACCACGCTGGCCCGGGTCCGTGCACCGGCGCCTCGCGACGCGGTGGCGTCCACTCACCGCTGCCGGTGACCGCTCGCCCCCTGCCGCTCGCCACCGGCCGGTGACGCACGCGAGGGCGCTCGTGCGTGTGCCCCGGCAGCGTCCGGAGCCGCCGTGAGCGGGAGCCGGGACCGATTGTCAGTGGTGCGTGAGACGGTAGGAGCATCGAGTCGGAATGAGGGGGAGCTTTCGTGTCCGGAACCCAGAATTACATCAATCACGTTGCCCTTGTGCTGGATGCCAGTTCGTCCATGACGCACCTGAGCCGCAAGGTCGTAGAAGTCGCCGACCAGCAGATCGCATACCTCGCCCGGCGTTCGAGGGAGCTGGACCAGGAAACCCGCGTCACGGTGTACGTCTTCGCCGACAAGGTGGAATGCGTCGTCTATGACAAAGACGTACTGCGGATGCCGTCGCTGAAGCAGTTGTACCGGGCCGGGGGAATGACGGCCCTGCTGGCGGCCGCGCTGAAGTCACAGCGGGAACTCGCCCGGACCGCTCAACTGTACGGCGACCACAGCTTCCTGACGTTCATACTCACCGATGGCCAGGAGAACGCGAGCCATCGCTGCCCCGATACGCTCACCCAGGACCCGCGTGAACTGACGCAGGCCGTGGCCGAGATGATCGAGAAGCAGGCGGACAACTGGACACTGGCCGTCCTGGTGCCGGACCAGATGGGCAAGCGTGAGGCCATGAAGTGCGGTTTCCCGAAGGACAACGTCGCCATCTGGGACGCCACCAGCACACAAGGTCTTGAGGAAGCCGGGCAGGTCATCCAGCAGGCCACCGAAAAGTTCATGGTGGGCCGCACCAAGGGCATCCGGGGATCGCGGGCGGTGTTCTCCATGGGTGCGGAAACAGTCAACAGGGACACCATCAAGGCGGCCGGTCTCATCCCGGTGCAGCCCTCGCAATACCAGCTGATCCCGGTGACCCGTGACACGGCGATCCGGGAATGGGTCACCGAGAACGGGCACGCCTACCGTACCGGTGGCGCGTTCTACCAGCTGAGCAAGTCCGAGAAGATACAGCCGAGGAAGCAGATCGCCGTTCTGGAGAAGAAAACGGACCGCGTGTATACGGGGCCCGAGGCCCGAACCCTGCTCGGCCTGCCGGACGCGGAAGTCCGCGTCAAGCCGGACCACAACGACGACTACACGATCTTCGTGCAGAGCACCAGCGTGAACCGCAAACTCGTGGCGGACACGCGGCTGCTGCTGATGCTCTGACGCCTTGGAAACCGGTCCGTGCGGCCCGGCCGTGGACACGGTGGCAGAGAAGCGGGCACAGCGAGGGTGCGGCAGGGCGCGCGAGCCGAGACGGTCGCATCGGCGCACCGCGCGGACCCGCGGCGGTCAGCGCGCCGGCGGCGAGGCGGCCCCGCTCGTACGAGGCCTCGGTGCGGGGCGCGGGTCGTCGGACGCAGCACGGCCCGGTCCCCGGACCGGAGTGACCCTGGCCCCGGTCACGCCGCTCTCGTGCCCCGACCGGCCAGGAACGGACGCAGCAGCGTGAGCAGGGCGCGCGGCCGGTGCAGCGGGATGATGTGGCCGCAGTTCTCGATGACGTGTCCGGTGAGATCGTCGGTGACCGGGCGGAGCTGGTGTTCCAGCGCCGCACCGACAGGCCGGGCGCCGAGCGCCATCGTCGGCACCGTCAGGCGGGCAGTGGTGACCGCCTGCTCGATCTGTAGCGCGCTCTCGGGCAGAGCCCGGTAGTACGAGAACGCGCAGCTCAACGCCTGGCGGCCGGTGTATGCGCGGACGAAGGCGTCGCGAACGGCGGGGCGCACCCCGTCGCCGAGCGTGCCGGCGCGCAGGAACCAGTCGACGTAAGTGGCCTCGTGGCCCTCCAGCACGACCTCGGCGAGGCCGGGCGCGGCGGAATGAAAGCCGAACCACCACGGTGGCCCGTCGGCGAGGAAGTCCTCGGCGCCGGGCAGTGTGCCCAGCAGGGACTCCATGACCACCAGGCGCCGGACGAGAGAGGGGTGGCGCAGGGCGAGAAGGAAGGCCGGCGGGGTGCCCGCGTCGATGCCCACCACCGCGGCCGACGACACTCCGAGGGTGGTGAGAAGGGCCGCGGCGTCCTCGGCCAGGGTGCCCGCGTCGTACCCGGAGGGCGCCCGGCTGCTCGCGCCGAACCCGCGCAGGTCTGGCGCGATGACGCGGTAGCGGCCGGACAGATCGGCCATGACGTCCGTCCACAACTCCCAGGTGTGCGGGAAGCCATGCAGCAGCAGGACGGCTGGGCCGGACCCGGCGAGGGCGACGTTCAGTTCGACACCGTTGACGGGGACGCGTCGCAGCTCGGGCATGGAGGGACTCCAGGTGGATGGTGAGGGATGGTGGCAGGGTCACGCTAGGGAGCTAGCCTTGTCCGCCCAAGACGGCACTTTCCCTTCAGGTGGTGAGCCCCAGGTGACCACGTCGAGGCCCGACGGACCTGACCAGTTGCCCGGTGAGCGCGGTGACCTGCTGGATCCGCGCTGCCCTACCCGCCAGTTACTCGACCGCATCGGCACCAAGTGGATGTCCATGGTGGTCAAGGTGCTGGCCCAGGAGGCTCCGGACGAGCTCCGATTCGCGGAACTGCGGCGACGTATCCCGGGGATCTCACAGAAGATGCTGTCCGCCACCCTTCAGAGCCTGGTCCGCGACGGCCTGGTCGCGCGCCGCGTGGAACCCACCGTTCCGCCCGCCGTCCACTACCGGCTCACCGAACTCGGCCTGTCCCTCGAAAGACCACTCTCCGCCCTGCGGGTCTGGGCCGAGACACACATCCCGGAGATCGACCGCAACAACCAGCTCGCCGACGAGTCACCCCGCAACTAGGACGTGCATCGAATGTGCGGTCACATCCACCAGGGGACGGCCGAGCGCTCTTCGTGCGTGATGCGTACGCGGGCGGAGACTCCGAAGCGGCGCGGCTCACCGGGGCCATGACGACCGGAGGTGGATGCGGCAGTTCCGGACGTTCCCGTACGGACGGACGGGCGTCGACGCACGCGGAGGGGCGGGTGGCGGGTCTTCGACCAGACCGTGACCTGGCTTCGCCGGTACCGCGCGACGTTGCCGGGTGTCTCAGTGCCGGCGCGGGAGGTGCTGGAGGCCGGCGCGGTGGCGGAGCGGCGGCGGCGGCTGTACCGGCCGGTGGGCAGGGCCGAGGGCTGACCGAAAACCAGCGGCACGCGCTCGCCGGCTTCGGCAGCCGCCGGCCGTTGAGCCGGACCGCGCGGGACCCCGGGATCCCGGGGTCTCCCGTTCGACTGTGCCTTTCAGCCGTTGCGCACGGTGGCTGTGGGCTCCTGGCCGTTCTGAGCCTGCTGCGCCCGCTCCGACATCATCTTCCCCAGGGCTTTGAGCCAGGTGCCGTCGAACGGCCGCCCCTCGAGGTCCTCACCACCGACGAGCATCCAAACTGTACCCACACGCCATGACAGGGCGGAGCCGGATTCCTCTCCGTTCGCGGCAGGGTACGAGATGACATGACTCTCGTCCCCGAAACGGGGCCTTGACACGGAGGATCTACCGGTTTTCTTGATGTCGCGGTCGCTCTCCTCGCCCCGCAGGTAGAGGTTGTGGGCCTTCTCCGCGCTGGTGAACGCGGCGACGCGTATGTGAAGGTCGGCGTCGGGGGCGCCCATGAGGAAGTCGACGGACGCCATGTAGGTAAGCCCTGCGCTCTCGGGCACCTGCGCTCCCCCGATGTCGGGCGCTTTGGGCTGTGTCCAGCCCGGCGGCAGGCTGGCGATGTCGGGGAGCACCTGATAGGCGGCGGCATCGGTCAGCGGGGTCACGGACTTTCCCTGTCCCGGGTCGTCACCGGCGATGAGCCGGGCTCCGCCGTACACGCCCAGCGCCACCAGGGCGACGAACACTATCGCTGCGGTGAGCAGGGAGTAGCGGGCGTTGCGTGTGTTGTTGATGGTCACCGGCCCCAGCGAGATGGTGTTGCGCCCTCTGACCGCGGAGCCGTCGATGGTGATGCTGCCGTACACCGGCTGCGGGGGCACGGCGGCCAGCGCCGCGGCTATCTGCCGGGCGAAGTCCGGATCGGCGTCCACCTCCGCCTGAAGCACAGCCCGGAGTCCGGCCGCGGCCTGCGGATCTGCGGGCTGGGCTTCGACAGACCGTATCGCCGAGCGGCCCGTGTCACTCCGGGCAAGCCGCTCACGCACCAGGTCCGTCACCATCTGCCCCGCCCCGGAGCCCACTGCGGTCACGGTTCCCCCAGCAGCCTGAGCGAGCATCTGAACCACTGTGTCAATCACGCATGGACCCCCTCAACACCCAAGACTGCGGGATGTGTTGTCTCCGCGAACACGTCCGTGGGAACCAGACGGTTCTCGGGAGCAGCCCCTTACCCTCCAAGTGCCGGCCGGACCCACGATGCCCACCGGAAAGCAGAAGAAAGCCGAGATTGGCCGTACGTAGCCCGGACCCGAGGAGCAGGGCGGCTGCCCCGCGCCCCATGGCCTTGCCGGTCACGCCGGACCACTGGGGCGACGCCCGCAGATGAGCGAGGTGCTGGATATCGGACACGGGCCCCACGGCCGCTGGGACCAGCGGGCCAACCGCCGGCGCGAAGCCGGTACCGGCGGCAGGACGACGGCGTACACGGAATGCGCGGCGTCCGGCGGCTCCCGCGTGCCGGCCGCCATGCGGCCGACGTCGCCGCCCTGCGAACCGGCACGCCGCGTCAGTCCGGAGGAATGCGGAACTCGAATTCGGGGCGGTCCCACGCCACGGCGGGCGGGTTCGCGAGCGCGGTGCCGGTCCGTACTGCACCGACATGGTGGTAGAAGTCCGCGGCGGGAAGATGTGACACGACCCTGACACGGTCGAGCCCGGCGGCACGGGCCTCGGACTGCATGTGCGCGACGAGCAGCCGTCCGATGCCACGCCCTTGCGCTTCGTCGGCGACGAACAGCAGGTCGAGCTCCGGCGGAGCGAGGACGAGCGAGTAGAACCCGAGGACGCGGCCTCCATGCTCGTCGGCGCCGACGGCCACGAAGGCGCGGTGGGCCTCGATGTAGTCAGGACCGACCTTGTAGCCCGCGACCGCGGCTGCGTACTTCCCCTCGTAGGCGCTCGAGCCACGCACGAGCCGCGTGAGCCGCTTGGCATCCCGCGCGACGGCCCTCCGTATCGTGATCGGCTGGCTGATCGGGGAGGTGCGTGAACTCATCGGGAGAGTATTTCGCACCGGGGAGTGCCTTCGTGCGGCGGGTCCGGCTCAGCGGCCCTGCCGCCGAATCGTCCGGCGCCTCGCCCGGCAGCGGCTCTACGCCGATCAGCGTGTCGCGGACGGCGACGAGGCCCGAGCCGACACGGAAGGCGAGCTGGTGACCTCCGTGAGTGCCGAGGCGGCGTTCGCCGGCCCAGCAGGGCATCCGCATGCGAGGTGGCAAGCGTGCTGAGCACGGTCAGGCCGAAGGTGCCGCCGGTCTGCCGCATGATGTGGGACACGCCTGACGCGATCTTCGAGTCCTGGGCCTGGCCGCTGAGACCGCAAGCGTGGCGAGCGACGGCGTCGCGGCCGGGGAGGCGACGCCGGGCTCAGGGCCGGGGGTTGGTGCGGTGCCACCGTGGGCGTGCGTCGCTGCCGCGGCGTCCGGCGACGGAGGCGCACCGCGGGCAGACGCGCTTCACCCGGTCCGCCGCGCCACCGGACTCCGGGAACGTGTCGACCCAGGTGACGTGCGGGAAGCGGGTCAGCTGGGAGCGGCTGAGGGACAGACCGCAGACCGTTTCGTTCCGACCGGGTTCCCAGGCGTGGACCTCGCCGGCGGGCAGCCGACGGCGTCCCTCCTCCTCGTCGGTCCACTGTCCCGAGGCGGCGACGGCGTACTGCTTCGTGCGAGCCATGGTGTGCGGGGGCCGGCTGGTCAGGCGGCCGGCCGGTCAGCGTCGGCCCGGAGCCGCCTGACCGGCGCGGTCCGCACCATGGTCCCGCATGCGCGTTCGACTGGGGTCATCACGGCACCGTCCTCACTCGCGTTCGCTCCTGGGTCCGCTCACCGTCCCGCGTGCCCGGATCGCCGGAGTCCAAGCCCCCGAGGCACCTGTGTCGAGGCAGCACTCACTCGCCTCGCGAAAAGGGGCGTTTTTCTTGTCTCCCGGTCTGGAGAAACCCCACCCATCTGGGATATTTTGGTCAACACTCTGCCGGGTCTACGACGTGTCGCACGCGCCGCGCGATTCCGGCTGCCCCCGGGCACCTGACCGCACGACCGTGCGTCCGACCAGGTGGAGGGCACGGTGAACTGGCGAACATGGGCGGCCTGCCGCGGCGAGGATCCCGAGCTGTTCTTCCCGATCAGCGAAGATGGCGCGTCACTCGCCCAGATCGAGAAGGCCAGGCGGATCTGCTTCCGCTGTGCCGTGGTGCGCGAGTGCCGCGCCTGGGCACTACGGCACCGGGAGGACGACGGCGTCTGGGGCGGCCTCACCGCAAGGCAGCGGCGTGCGCTGCGCCCACGGCGGAGCGAGGCCGACGGCTGAACGCCGACCGGTGTGTGGGCGCCGTACCGTCCGGTGCAGCGCGCAGTGCCGGACGGGCAGACACCGTGCGCGCTCCGACGGCGGGCACTCGCGTGCGTCGCCCCCCGGGGCATCCGGGCCGCCGGGCGGACTGATCGGCCGCAGGCACTCCCCGGCGGAGGGGCCGGTGTGCCGACCGGGACGGACAACCGCGTGGCAGGCGGCACCGGGCGACGGAGTCGGGGATGACCCGCTCCCCTCACGCAGAGGCGGTCGGCCCACGTCGTCCGGTGCCGAGCAGGCCCTCTCCCCCGGTGCCGGCTCCGCTCAGCCCAGCAGACCCCGGTCGTATCCCACCGCCACCGCCGCCGCCCGGTCGTTGACACCCAACTTGGCGTACAGATGGGTGAGATGCGTCTTGACCGTCGCCTCGCTGATGAACAGCTCGCGGGCGATCTCGCGGTTCGAGGTGCCCCGGGCGACCAGGGCCAGCACCTCTCGCTCGCGCGCGGACAGCGGCTCGGCGCCGGGCCGCCGCTGGCTGCGCACCGCGTGGACCAGGCGGGAGGCGACCGCCGGGGAGAGGACCGTACGGCCCTCGGCGGCGGCCCGGACGGCGGTGAACAACTCCTCGCGCGGAGCGTCCTTGAGGAGGTAGCCGGTCGCTCCCGCCTCGATCGCGGGCAGTGTGTCTGAGTCGGTGTCGTAGGTCGTGAGCACCAGGATCCGGGCCCGGGAGCCGCGCCGAGCCAGCTCGCGGATGGCGTCCACACCCGACCCACCGGGCATCCGCAGATCCATCAGGATCACGTCCGGGTCGAGGGCGGCGGCCCGGACGACCGCCTCCACGCCGTTCGCGGCCTCACCGAGCACGGCGAAGCCGGGCGCGGAGTCGAACATGCCGCGCAGGCCGTCGCGGACGACCGGATGGTCGTCGACGATCAGCAGGGAGATGGTGGGGTCAGCGGTCATCGCCCACCCACGGTACGCGGGCCGACACGGCCGTACCGTGTCCCGGCTCGGACTCCACCGTGAGCGAGCCCGCGATGTGTTCGGCGCGGGCCCGCATACCGGTCAGGCCGAACCCGCCGCCGCGGGTTCGCTGATGCCGGGCTACGACCCCGATGGGCGGTGCCGGTATCGGCGCCGGTGCCGGTCCCCCGCGCTCCACCGCCGGAGCCGACGCCGGGAGTTGCGCGGACCTGGCTGGTCAGCGGGGCCGAATGAACCGGCTCGGGAGACCCAGGTGATCAGCTCCACCGCCTCGTCCTCGATCACTCAGTCATGCGGACTCGCTGGTCACTCCGGACAGCGCGCCCCGTCGGGGAGTCCCTGGCATCAGCCGTTGCGTCTCATCTCCTCCTCCAGGAAGGCGCGGAAGGTCCGCGGGAGACGCCCGGTGACGCGCTGGACGGTGTCGGTGACGCGGTCCTCCGCCCCCTCGGCGATGGCGCGGTCCATACCGGCCAGCATGGTGGCGAACTCCGGCGGCATCAGTGCCGTGAGACGATCACGCATCTCGTCGTACGACAGCCGGCGGTGGACCACGGGGCGGCCGGTGGCCTCGGTGATGATCGCGGCGACGCTGTCGTAGCCGAGCGCCTCCGGACCGGTCAGCAGGAGGCCGGCGTCGGGGGCCTGGGCGTCCGTCAGGGCGTGGACGGCGACGGCCGCGATGTCCCCGGCGTCGATGAACCCGACCCGGCCGCTCCCGGCCGCGGTACGGATGACGCCCTCTTCACGCATGCTCACGGCGTGCGGGTGGGTGCCGGTGAAGTTCTGCATGAACCACGAGGGGCGCAGCACCGCCCATTCGTCGAACAACGTGGGCAGCGCCCGGTGCACCGCTCCTACCGCCGGACCGCCCTCGGGGACGGCCGAGGAGCTGAGGAGCACCGCGCGCCTCACCCCGGCGGTCCGAGCCTGCCGGAGGAACGGCAGCATGATCGCCGCGGGATCGGGGTCTCCCGGGGGCGGTACGAGGTAAACGCGGTCGACGCCGTCGAGCGCGGCGGCGTGGGTGTCGGGGGCGCGCCAGTCGAAGGAGACCGGTTGGGCGCCGGGTACCGGTTCCGCGCCGGGTACCGGGCTGGCGTGCCGGCTGGCGGCCTTGACGTGGTGACCGGCAGCCGTCAGCAGCGCGGTGCCACGACTGCCGGTGGTGCCGGTCGCGCCGATGACCAGAGTGGTGCCGGTGGTGGCGGTCATCGGCTGCTCCCGGTGAAGTCGGTGCCGGGCTCCAGGACGGCGAGGGGGTTCCAGTAATCGCGGTAGGAGGTGATGCGCCCGTCCCGCACGGCGACGACGGCGATGTAGGTCATCTCGTAGGGCTTGTCGGTCTCCACCAGACGGCCGACGCCGCGCATCTCGACCACGATGGTCTCCGGATCGGTGGTCTGGTGGATCCGCAGGTCGGGGAAGTCGTGCAGGTCGATGTGGTCGGGATAGGGGCGCATGTAGGCGGCGATGGCCTCCCTGCCCTCCAGCCGCCCGGGCCGGCCCTCGGGAGCGAAGGGGAACTCCATGACGCCGTCCTCGGCCCACAGGTCGATCCAGCCGGCGATGTTCTTGTCCAGCAGCAGTCGCAGGCTGTGGCGGTAGAGATCCGACGGGGAAGTCGGTACGGACATGGGTATCCTCCATCTCGTAGAATACGGACCCTGGGTCCGCTTTCACAATACGGACCGGGGGTCCGCTTTGCAACCAGGAGGAACCGCATGCCCGAGCGCAAGTCCCGCAAGGACGCCGTCCGCAACCGGGAAGCCGTGCTCGCGGCCGCCGACGCCCTCTTCGCCCGCTGCGACAGTCCCGAGGACGTCACCATGGCCGACATCGCGGCGGCGGCCGGCGTGGGCAAGGGAACGCTCTTCCGCGCCTTCGGCGATCGCACCGGGCTGCTCCGCGCCCTGTACGAGGCGCGCCTCGAACCGGTGAGAGAGGCCGTCGAGACCGGCCCGCCACCTCTGGGGCCCACGACCCCGCCGGAGCGGCGTGTGCTCGCGCTGCTCGACGCGGTCCTGTGCTTCAAACTCGACAACCGCCGCCTCGCGCTGGCCCTGGAGGAGAGCGGCAGCAACAGCCCGTACCAGGCAGAGCATTACAAGCGGTGGCACGGCCTGCTCCGAGCGGTTCTCGAGCAGATTCCCGGCGTGGCCGACAGCGACTTCACCGCCCACGCCCTGCTCGCCGCCACCCGAGCCGATCTCGTCGAGCATCTGGCCGGGCAGGAGAACGTGCCACGGGACGCCATGCGCGCCCAGCTGCGGCACTTCGCCATCAGAACCCTGACCCCGGTCCCCCACGGAGAATGACCGCCGACGGCTTACAGAGCCGCACGGAAGATATCCGACAGCGGGCCGACGCCTCCGTGAGACCCCACCGGTATCCGCGCGGAGGGTCCGTCGCCCTCTGCCGGCCGACCAGCGGCCACACCTCTCATCGTGCGGCTCATCGGTCGCGCTCCGGCTCAGTGGCCTGCGTACCACCGATGTACCGTCGGACCGCCTGAACGCTCGGTGCGGTCGCGCCATGGGGTTCTGGGGTGTCATCACCGGCGGAGCGCATGGTGACCAGGCTTGCCGCGAGTAGCAGAACGCCCCCGGTGCAGAAGGGAGCGCGAAGCCCGAAGGAGCCGGCCTCGACACCCGCGAGGGCGGCGCCGAGCGTAGTTCCGGCGCCGACGACCATCTGGTAGGCCATGCCGACGCGCCCCAGTAAGTGAGCGGGGACAAGAGCTTGACGCAGGGACACCGCTGTCACGCTCCATGCCAGGGCCGCCGCTCCGTACGCAGCGATGCAGGCCCCAGCGACGAGGCCGGAGGAGACTGCTCCGGCGGCAGGCCGGTCACGTCGCGGTCGTGATGAACACCCGCCCGGCGGCGGGCCGTACAAATCCCGCGACGGCCCGCGGTGCGGTGGTCCTGCCCGATCCGGACGGCCGGAGCAGAGCCATCGCCTCGCCGGGCCCGGCGCTCTGGTCGAGGGAGTCGAGGACCGTGGTGCCGCCGTAGGCGACGGACACCCGGTCGAAGCGGATCCCGCTGCTCATCGTCCGGCTCCGCGGGGGTCCGCCGACGTGCCCAGCAGCGCCGGCAGCTCGGCCACCGATCCGAGCACGTGCCCGGCCCCGGCGGCGCGCAGCGCCTCCTCCTCGTGCGCCCCGGTGAGCACCCCGGCGACGACACCGGCTCCGGCTCGCACCCCGCTGAGCATGTCGTACGAAGTGTCGCCGAGGACGGCGATCTGCTGGACGGCGTCGGCGGCCCTGGTCCGCAGGAATGCCTCGAGCACCATGTCGGGGTAGGGGCGGCCACGGCCACCGGCGTCCGCCGGGCACAGTGTGAGCGGCACCAGGTCCTGCCAGCCGAGGGCGGCGAGGATGGCGTCCTGGGTGACGCGGGCGAACCCGGTGGTCAGGACGACGGTCCGGCCGCCCGACCGGAGTTCCTCGATCGTCTCGCGGGCCCCGGCGATCGGCGCGATACGGCCGCCGTCGACGAGTTCCCCGTAGGCGTTCTCGAAAGCGGCGTTGGCCCGCTGCGCGAGGGACTCCTCGCCGAACAGGTGCCGGAAGACGGAGATCTTGGACTCGCCCATCGTGGCGCGGACGTAGTCGAGTTTCTCCGCGTGGTCCGCGGAACCGGGCTCCACGCCCAGCTCACCGGCGGCCACGCCGAAGGCCTGCTCCACGAGGCCGCCGTCGGCGACGGTGGTGCCGGCCATGTCGAGCACCACAAGTCGGATGTCGTTCAACTCGGTCACCATCCCAGCTCGTCGGCGGTCGTCTCCGCGATCGCGGGTGAACAGGTCATGCCGCGCCCGCCGGGTCCGGTGACCAGCCACACCCCGTCCCGTACGCGCTGGCGGTGCACGACCCGGCTCGGATCGGTGCACTGCGCGTACACCCCGGCCCAGCGGCGCCGGATCTTCGGCAGCGGGCGACCGAGGAAGGATTCGACGACCTCGGTGAGGTGGTCGTAGGGATCTTCGAGGGTGTCGAAGGCGAAGGGGTGCTCGTACTCGTGGGTGTCGCCGATGGTCAGCCCGCCGTCCGCGCGCTGCACCATGAGCAGCTGCATCCGGTGCTCGGCCGCGGTCGGCGCCTGCGGCTGAGCGGTGTTGAGGGCGTCGAGCGCCTCGCTCCGGTAGGCCGGGTAGTAGCGGAAGCTGTCCGCGTCGGCGACGGAGGTGGTGAGCGGCTCGCCCAGCGGGCCGGTCTGCATCATCTGCAACCGTACGCGCCGCACAGGCAGTTCCGGTCCGGCCAGCTCACGGACGAGACCGCCGAGCCAGGCACCCGTGCACAGCACCACGTGGTCACCGGTGTGGAGGTCGCCGTGGTCGTCGCGGACGGCGTTCTCGCCGATCACCTCGCGGACCTCGCGGCCCGGCAGGAACGTGTAGTGCGCGGACTTCAGCAGCTCGGCGCGCAGGGCCACCTGTGCCGTACGCGGCTCGACGGCCGCGTCGCGCTCGCAGTACAGGGCTGCCTCGAAGGTCCCGCGCAGGGCGGGGTTCAGGGCGCGCGCCTCACCGGCGGCGAGCAGCTTGTAGCCGCGGGCCGCCGCGTCGTCGCGGGCCAGGGCGGCCTCGGCGACGGCTGTCTCCCGGGCGTCGCGCATCAGGGTCAGCGAGCCGCAGGCCCGGAAGCCCAGACGCGGAACGCGGGAGCCGATCTCCTCCCACAGATCCCTGGCGCGCAGGGCGGTGTCGAGTTCCTCTCCCCCGGCGCGGCCACTGACCCAGATCTGCCCGAAGTTGCGCAGCGAGGCCCCGCGCGCCTCCGCTTCACGTTCGATCTGTACGACCTCGTGGCCGCGCTCCACCGCATGCCAGGCGTGCAGGGTGCCCACCACGCCGGCTCCGACGACTATCACTCTCACGACGGCCACACTCCTTGGGACGCGGGAATCGGCAGGGTTCGGACATCAACCAGATGATGAACTGCCCATCACGTTTGGGCTAGACACGTTATCCAATCGTGATGCAAGAAGGCGAGCCGGGGCTCGCCTTTGCCTGGCTGGCTGGCTGGCTGGCTTGAATCAATCACCGATGTGCGTGGTGAACGAGAACCGGTCCCCCCGGTACAAGGTCCGCACCCGCTCCAGCGGTCTCGACCCGGTGTCCCGTGAGACCCGGTGGATCAGCAGCATCGGCAGGGCGGGCGGCGTGCCGATCAGCAGCGCTTCGCGCGGCGTGGCCAACACCGTCTCGATCCGCTCGTCCGCATCGCCGAACGCGATGCCGAGCCGGTCGCGGAGGTACGCGTAGAACGAGGAGTCGGGGTCGAAGTCACGGTCGAGATCCGGGACCCGGCCCACCGCCACATAGGTACTCTCCAGGCCGACCCGCTCATCGTCCGCGAGGAGCACCCGCTCCATGTGCCAGACCGGTTCACCGCGCTGGAGCCCCACCTCGGCGGCGAGCGCTTCCGGACACGGGAACCGGTCGAGGGAGATGAGTGAACGGCCGGGGGTGCGGCCCTGCCGCCTCACGCCCTCCGTGTAGCTCGCCAAGGAGAGCGGCTGCTCCAGCTTCGGACCGGCGACCACCGTGCCGCGTCCCTGCCGGCGCAGCTTCCCTTCGAGCAGCAGCTCGCGAAGTGCCTGGCGCACGGTCTCCCGGGCGACCCCGTAGGTCTCCGAGAGATCCCGCTCGGTCGGCAGGAGGCCGCCTTCACCCAGTTCCTCGACGAGCCGTCCGATGTGCGCCTTCACCGCGTAGTACTTCGGGATGCGGCCGTGCTCCGGGATACCGAAGCGGACGGGGGCGCCGGGATCCTGGTCGTTCGGGTAGTCCACGGAAACGATCGTCGCAGACGGCGGTCCGCCCGCGGTTGCCAGGTGCCGGTTTCAGGGGGCCAGGGGCGACGCCGCACGCTGTTCTCCTCCCCCGGGGCTGCGCGTCATGCACCAGGCGGTGGACCGGATCCGGTGCCCTGGTCGGCCGGCCCGCGGCAAGCGAGGCGTGTGAGGGGCGGCTCTGCCGAGGCGGTTCTCGACCTGTGCCGCGTTCACGCGGCTGCTACGACCGGGTGCTGGACGCGGCGCCGATGGCCGGTGGCCGCCGTAGCTGCACCGGCCACCGGCCACCGGCCACCGGACGGCTGTACGACCCGCTCGGCCCACGGGTGTCCCCGCCCGTGCCGTGCTGACTCCAGGACACCCGCCGGCTGCGGTTCGATCCGTTGTGCCCACCGGGGCGCATCAGTGCGCTGACCAGCCGCTCACCTGACGCAGGCAAGCCTGCTCACCCACTGGGAGAGTGTGAGGGAGGTGGTCAGAGGTCCTCGGGCGGCACTGCCCCGACGGCGTGGGTGCCGTGCTTGGTGGGGTCCGGCGGGGCCGGGCAGGTACGAGAACTGCTGCCGGCCGGCGCCGTACGCCAGGGCCTTGCGGAGCGAGGACAGGTGGGCGGCCACGGCCGCAAGGCAGTGATGCTCGTCCCGGCAGTCGGAGCAGGTCGCCAGGTGGGCACGGACCGCGGTCGCCTCGTGCGACTCCAGAATGTCGAGCGCGTGTCCGGCCAGCAGGTTGCTGATCGTGCGGCAGCCCTGGAGGGCGGTGACCACGGTGGGCTCTTCCGACGCGGGGCCGGGTCCGACGGCAATGAGAGTTGCGTTCATGACTTCACCATCGCCCAGGAAGGGGCCCTCGCGCGTCGTCCCTGTGCGGCGATTCCCGGGTACTGCGGCTGCGGTACGCGGCGGGTCGTCCTACCGCCCGGACAGGGCGTTCCGCAGCCGTACCGGGCGCTCAACCAGGCACTGAGGGACGGGCCGCCGTCGTCGCCGCGCTGACCAGACCGCACTGGTAGGCGATGACCACCAGCTGGGCACGGTCGCGGGCGGCCAGTTTGGTCATGGCCCGGTTGATGTGGGTCTTGGCCGTCAGCGGACTCACGAACAGGCGCCCGGCGATCTCGTCGTTCGACAGTCCCAGTGCGACAAGCCCCACGACGTCGCGTTCCCGTCGCGTCAGGCATGCCAGCCGCTCGTGCACGGCTGTGCCGCACGGTGCCGGCTGCGCCAGGAACCGCCTGATCAGGCCGCGGGTCGCCGAGGGCGACAGCAGGGCGTCCCCGGCGGCGACCATGCGGACGGCGTCGAGCAGCTCTTCGGGGCGGGCACCCTTGCCGAGGAAGCCGCTCGCGCCCGCCCGCAGTGCCTCCGCCACGTACTCGTCGTCCTCGAAGGTGGTCAGGATGAGGACCTTCACCGATGCGAGGTCCTCCGCCTCGCCGATCAGCCGTGTGGCGACGAGGCCGTCCATCTCGGGCATGCGGATGTCCATCAGGATCACGTCCGGTTGGTGCGTCCGCGCCAGCTCCACCGCCTCGCGGCCGTTGGACGCCTCGCCCACGATCTCCATGTCGTCGGCGGAGTCGAACAGCATCCTGAAGGTGCCCCGCAACAGCGCCTGGTCGTCGGCGAGCAGTACGCGGATCGTCATGCCCATCTCTCCTCGGCAGCCTGCCCGATCGGTGCCGCCGTTGCCGCGGTCGGCCGCAGCGGCAGTTCGGCGGTCACGGTGAAACCCCCGTCGGGGCGCCCGGCCGCCTCCAGTTTTCCCCCGACGCTGGCCGCACGCTCGCGCATCCCGATCAGCCCATGACCGGTCCCGGGGTGAGGCTCGTGCGATCCGGCCTGCCCGTCGTCCTCCACGGTGATCGTCAGCCATTGAGGACGGTAGTGCAGGTAGAGACGGGCGTGATCGGCCCCGGCGTGCTTGCGCACATTCGTCAGGGCCTCCTGCACGATGCGGTACGCGGCCAGGTCCACCGCCGGTGCCAGTGGCTCGGCCAGGCCGTTCCGCGTGTGCCTGACGGACAGGCCGACCCGCTCGAAGGACGCCAGAAGCGCCGGTACCTGCGCCAGCCCCGGCATCGGATCCCGCGGTGCTTTCGGATCGTCGGACTGCCGCAAGAGGCCCACGGTGACCCGGAGCTCCTCCAGCGCGGACCGGCTGGTGTCCCGGATGCCCTCCAAAGCGGTGACCAGCTGCTCCGGCCGCCGCTCCCCCAGATGAACGGCGACACCGGCCTGCGCGTTGATCAAAGCGATGTGATGCGCGACGACGTCATGCAGCTCGCGCGCGATCCGCACCCGCTCGGCCGCCACCCGCTGCCGGGCCTCCTGCTCACGGGTCCGCTCCGCGTGCGCCGCCCGTTCCTCCACGGCCGCCACGTAAGCACGGCGTGAACGCACCCCGTCCCCCACGGCGGCGGGCAGAGCCGTCCAGGCCAGCATCGCCGCGTTGTCCGGAGCCAGCCACGACCCCGGCCCGAACGCCATGGCCGCCCCGACCAGCAGGAGAGCCGAGGCGGACGCCACGACCCAGGTGGTCCGCCGGTCCGTCCGGGCGGCCACGGTGTAGACGGACACGATGACCGGGCTCGTCACCAGCGGACTCTCCCGGACCCCGAACACCTGGAAGACCATTCCGCAGGCGAGGGCGGTGACCAGTACGCCGAACGGGTGGTGGCGCCGCCACAGCAACGCGAAGCAGCCGACCGCCGCCAGCGCGACGGCAGGCCACCGGAACGCAACCCGGTGCTCGTGCGGGATGACGGACGCGGCCACGACCGACAGCACGAACAGCACGGCCGGCCCCAGTACGTCCAGCGTGCCGACCGGGGTTCCCGCTCCCCTTCGCCAACCGGTGATCACTGCCATGCCACCACGGTAGGGCCGATGCCCGAACGCCGCCGGTTCGTCCGGCCCGGTTCACTGCTCGGCCGGGGCGGAGGGGGTGGCGACGGTTCGGCGTGCCTCTTCCGGCAGGTCAGGCGGAGGGGCACGGCTTGGCCGTGATCAGCATGCCAGGCCGGGCACTACCGTCGGCTCACCGGGGAAGGGGGCCGATGCCGGAGTGGCGACCTGGGCGGAGTGCGGCGTGACGTTGCCCGGGACCAAGGCCGCTGCGGGCTGCGAGCCTGTCGGCGACAGCGCCCGTGGCGAAGGCGTAGACGGCCTTGTGCAGGACGTCCAGTACGAGCTCTTTTCTCGGCCAGGTGGAGGGCGGAGCGCCCACGCCGGTGGCGTTCTCGAGGATCTGGTCGTTGGTGAGACGGACGACAGTGAACTTGGCGGATGCGAGTGGCCCCCGCAGTCCCGCCTGAGCCATGATCGAGCGCAGGACGCCGAGCAGTGCGGCCTGGCCGAAGTGCATGGCCCAGTTGACCGGCAGTGGCTGTGCCCCGTCGTGTTCCGGCAGGCCGGTCAGACGCTGAAGAACGCGGGCCGGTACGTGGGAATCGGGCCGGCCGGTGACCGCTTGCTCGAGTTTCTCGCCGAGGGTCATCACGACTCCCCCGGCAGTACCGGCGACCAACCCCTGCCACAGTGCACGCCTGATCATGTCCTGCGGGTACCCGCCGGCGCGCCCCTGACCCACCCGGTCCCAGCTTGGAGGGGTGGGCCAGGCGGCGGCCCAGCCGCAGGACCGGGATGAGTACGAGGGCGCGGCGGGCCAGGGAAATGAGGCAGGTGGGCAGGGAGAGGCGGGCCAGGGTGTCGGTGGAGGCCGGCGTGTCGTCGTCCGGCCTCATCAGGGACGAGTCCGGCGGTCAGCGGGTGTCTGAGCGTCCTTCCACCCGCTGGAGGATCTCCTCGCTGAGCCGCCACCGGTCGGTGTCATGGCGGAATCGAAGTCCTCGCTGAGACTTGATGATGTCGGCGAGCCGCCTCAGCTGCGCCGCGTCAAGATCGTCGATCATGAGCCTGGTGAGCAGCATGGCGAGGTACTGCTCGAACGCGCTGCGCGAGTGCTCGATGGCCGCGAGTGCGGCGTCGAAGTTCCGCAGCTCCCGGCTGGCCTGCATCATGGCCAGGGCAGTGACGCGTTCCTCGTCGCTCCCCTCTCGCAGCCACCGCAGAACTTCGGCCGGCTCGAACGGCTGCTCCTCCGAGAGACGACGAGCCCGGGAGACGATCTCTTCCATGGCGCGGGTGCGGTCCGGGCCTGGGCGCATCGAGCGGCGAACAGACCTGTAGTTGGCGGCGATGGGCCCCGCGGCGTCCAGCAGGGCCTGCGCCTCGGCGCGCAGTTGGCCGGCCGTGGTCGGGTCCCCCCGACGCTCGGACTCCTCTGCCGCCGCGAATCTCTCCGCTGCGGCCGCGCGGAGCCTCAGGCTGGCTCCCCCGAGTTCGAAACTCTCGATGCGGTTACCGAGGAGAGCGAGAACGAGTAAGACGCCGCCGAAGGCGAGCAGCACTCCCGTGCCTGTCCCGTTCTGGGTCACGAATACCGCGAGCACCCCCGTCCCGAAGGACCCTGCGCCCAGTAGACCTGTGAGCACCCGTAGGACGGGCGTGAGCAGGGACGGTGTCGGACGAGGTTCCACGTACTCTTCTCCTTCGCTTCGTGGGGCGGGAAGTTCGCTTCGTACGGCAGGAAGTTACCGCGAACGGCCCGGTGCGCGGCGCGGTCTGCTCACGCGGCAGGGAGCCTTGGGTGCCGTAGTCGTTGCCCGCGATCGGTCGGCCACCGAGCGGCACCGCTCCGGCGGGATCAGGTCGCTTCCGTCAGTGCGGGCGAGCGGCCGGGCGGCCGACAGGTACTCGGACAGGGCGGCCACTACCGGGGACTCGGCCGGCATCGTCAGGGGGAGGGTGGAGCTGCGTCGCGCTCCGGGCGCGGTCGGCCGGCGCGGTCCGGACGGAGTGGTACGGACGGAGGGGTACGGACGGAGGGGTACGGACGGAGGGGTACGCGGTCATGCGCCTCAGCGTCGCCACCGGGCCGTTGCCGCTCCGAGAGAACAACCGGCAGTCACGTCGGCAGCGTTGAGGTCGCGGTGACTGCGCCTCCTTCTCTGCAACCGGGCCGGGCGGCTGCGGCAGGCTCCTTGACGCCGCCTCCGGTCACGTGAGGTTCGTGACGCGACAGTTCACACCCGAGGGAGGGCCAGCCGTGGCCGAGGAAGACATCGACGAGCGTGCGTACCGCGTCGTCCTCGACGACGAGGAGCAGTACTCGGTCTGGCGTGCCGACCGCGAACTGCCGCTCGGCCGGCACGCCGAGGGCCCTGCGGGCACCCGGGCCGAATGCCCGGCCCACATCGGCACCGTCTGGACCGACCTGCGACCGCTCGGTCTGCGCCGGCAGATGGAGCGGGCGGCGCGCGGCTAGCGTCCGGCCCGGGCCGGACGAGGAGGGTGACAGATGACGAGCCCCGACACGAGCGCGCCGGCGGACACGCGACCGCCGGACCCGCCGGATTCGGCCACCGCCGATCCGGTGGTCCCGCTGCATCGTGACCGCGACTTCCTGCTGCTGTGGGGTGGGTCGGCGGTCTCCCTGCTCAGCTCGACGGCGACCACCATCGCCTGCCCGCTGCCGGTCGTGGCCCTCACCGGCTCGCCGTTCGCCGCCGGACCGGCCGGATCCGTGGCGCTGCTGCCCGCGCTGCTCCTCCCCCTGCCGGCCACGCTGCTCCTCCCCCTGCCGGCCGGCGCCCTGGTGGACCGCCGGCCCCGCGGGCGGCTGATGATCCGGTGCGCCGCGCCGCGCGCGCTCGGCGCGGCGGCCATCGCGGTCGCCGCCACCCTCGGTGTCCTGGGTCTGCCGCTGGTGCTGGCCGTGAGCTTCGCCGAGGGCGTGCTGACGGTGTTCCACGGGTTCGCCGCGCACGCGGCCGTCCCGAACGTCGTGCCGCCGGGCCAGCTCTCGCCGGCCGTGTCCCGCAACGAGGCGCGGAGGCGGGCCGCCGTGATGCCCGGGACGCCGCTCGGCGGTGTGCTCTTCGGTCTCGGCCGGGCCGTCCCGTTCCCGACCGACGCGCTGGCCTACCCGGTCTCGCCGACCGTACCGCTGTTCATCCGCGAGCAGTTCGAGGCCGAGCGGTCCGCCCGCACCGGCAGCACGTGCGAGCAGGTCCGCGAGGGCCGGGGGTGGCTGTGGCGACACCCCTTCCTGCGTACCACCACCCTGCTGGTGGCCGGCAGCAACCTGATGTTCCGGGCGCTGTTCCCGCTGAAGTTCCGGGCGCTGTTCCTGGTCGCCATCGTGCTGTCCACCGACGTCGGCGCGTCCTCGGCGGGAGTGGGCCTGACGGTCCGCCTAGCGGGGGCCGGGGACGTCCTCGGCTCGCTGGCGGCGCCGTGGCTCGCCCGCCGCGCCGGACTGGGCGCCCTGGTGATCGGGGCGAACCGGGCGGGGGCGGTTGATGGCCGTGATCGCCCTCAGCCGCGACCCGTTCGCGCTCACCCCCGCCTACGCCGCCGGGTGGTTCGTCGGACCGCCGCGGAACGTGGCGCTCGGCAGCTACCGACTGAGCATCATCCCGGACCGGTGGCGCGGCCGGGTGCTCGCGGCGATGAGCACGCTGTCCGACGGGGCACTGCCGATCGGCTCGCTGCACGGCGGGTTGCTGCTCGACTCGGCCGGTGCGCGGACCGCCGCGCCGGCGCCGGCGGGCTGGATGGTGCTCATCGCCGGCGCCGCCCCGGTCGCCCGTTCCGTACGCGCCGCGTCCGGCCCGCCGGCTCGGTGGACCGCCGGGCCCCGGCCCGGCCGCGGCTCTCATCCCCACCGCACCCGGCCGGCGCACACACCCTCGATCCAGTGCTGACAGGAGGAACCAGCGTGTTCCGCACCATCCTCGGGCCGTGCCCCGACCCGACGGGGCGAGGCCACCATGCCGGAACCTGACGACGGGCCGGCCGGCGTTCTCGGCACGATCGGCGGCACCCCGCTGGTCGAACTCGCCAAGCTCGCTCCGGGCCGGCACTTCACCACGTACGCCAAGCTGGAGGCCTTCAACCCCGGCGGCAGCATGAAGGACCGCTCGGCCCTGGAGATGCTCCGCGAGCTGATCCGGGACGGCACCCTCGTGCCCGGCCGGTCGGTCGTCGTCGAATCGAGCTCCGGCAACCTCGGCATCGGGCTCGCCCAGGTCTGCGCCTACTACGGGCTCCGGTTCATCTGCGTGGTGGACCCCCGCACCAACCGGCAGAACATCGCCGTGATGCGGGCCCTCGGCGCGGAGGTCGAGGTGGTGAGCGAGTGCGACCCGGAGACCGGTGAGTACCTGCCCGTCCGGATCCGCCGCATCAGCCAACTGATCGCCCGCGTCCCCGGCGCCTACTGGCCCAACCAGTACGCCAACCCGCTGAACCCCCGGGCGCACCGGCAGACGATGCGCGAGATCCTGGAGGCGGCGCCGGGCGGCATCGACTACGTGTTCTGCGCGACGAGTTCGTGCGGCACGCTGCGCGGCTGCGCGGAGTACGTCCGGGACCGGGGGCTGCCGGTGACCGTGGTCGCGGTGGACGCCAGGGGGAGCGCCATCTTCGGCGGTGTCCCGGCGTCCCGGCTGATCCCGGGTCACGGCGCGGCCGTACGGCCGGCGCTCTACCGCGACGGGCTCGCCGACGAGGTCGTCCACGTGACGGACCTCGACTGCGTGGTCGGCTGCCGTCGGCTCGCCGCCCGCGAGGCCGTCCTCGCGGGCGGCTCCTCCGGGGCCCTGGTGGCGGCGGTCGACCAGCTGGCCGACCGCATCCCGGCGGGCGCGCGCTGCGCGGTCGTCCTGCCCGACCGCGGGGAGCGGTACCTCGACACGATCTACGACGACGAATGGGTCGCCCGCCACTTCGGCGACGTGTTCGACCTGTGGGAGGAGAAGAAGTGGGCGATGCAGGTGGCACCATGCTGATCCTGGGATCCGGCGAGGTCCACCAGGTCCTCGACGGCGCCGAGACCGAGGTCGTCGCAGCGGTACGCCGGGCCTACCTGCTGCACGAACGGGGCCGGACGGCCCTGCCGCACTCCGTCTTCCTCCGCTTCCCCGACGACCCGCGGAACCGGATCATCGGACTGCCCGCCTACCTCGGCGCGGACGAGCCGGTGGCGGGCATCAAGTGGATCGCCTCCTTCCCCGGCAACGCCGCGTGCGGCCTGGAACGCGCCTCGGCCGCGTTGATCCTCAATTCCATGGCCACCGGGCAGCCGGAGGCCCTGCTGGAGGGCTCGGTGATCTCGGCGCGGCGCACCGCGGCGAGCGCCGCCCTCGCGGCGGTGGCGCTGGGCTCGTCCGTTCCCGAGACCGGCGCCTCCCTGATCGGCTGCGGCGTGATCGGCTTCGAGATCCTGGCCTATCTCCGGGCCGTCCTGCCCGACCTCGCCGCGGTCACCGTGTTCGACCTCGACCGTTCCCGGGCGGAGGCTTTCGCCGCCCGCTGCCAGGCCCGCTGGCCCGGACTGAAGGCCGAGGTCGCCGAGAGCGCCGAGGAGGCGCTCGCCGGCCACCGGCTGGTCTGCCTGGCGACCACCGCAGCCGCCCCGCACCTGACCACCGACGCCTGCCGGCCCGGCACCCTGGTCCTGCACGTGTCCCTGCGCGACCTGACCCCGGGGAGCATCCTGACCGTCGTCAACGTGGTCGACGACGCGGACCACGTGTGCCGCGAGTCGACCTCCCTGCACCTGGCCGAACGGCTGTGCGGCAACCGGGACTTCATCGCCACCTCCATCGGTTCCGTCCTGAACACCGGGGAACCCTTCCGGCGCCCCGAGGACCGCGTCACCGTGTTCTCCCCGTTCGGCCTGGGCACCCTCGACCTCGCCCTCGCCGACCTCGTCCGCCGCCGCGCCGAATCCCTGGGGCTGGGCACCCGGGTACCGGACTTCCTGCCCGCCCCCGCCGACGCGGCTGACCGGCTGACCGGCTGACCGGCTGACCGGCTGACCGGCTGACCGGCAACGGTCGGGGCATCGGCCCGGCGCCGGTTGCCGCCGTCCCGGCGAGGGGGCGCCGTGTGGAGGGCGGAGGCCCGCCGCCGCGGGTCCTGTCTCGCTCGGCTGGTTCCTGCGGGCCGGCCGCTGCCGGACGCCCTCGCGGCCAGGGTCCGCGCCCGGCCCGGCCTGCCCGCCACGCCGGACGGCCCGCCGGTGCGCGACCGGTGTCGGGGCAGCGGGAGCCGCCGGCATTCGGGCCCGTCGGCGCCCGGGGGAAGCGCGCGCCGACGGGCCGGGATCGCGGTCTAGCAGGCTCCCAGGTCTTCCCACACACCCCACTGGCCGGTGGTGCCGGGCTTGTCGCCCGTCACCCACCACTTGGCGCGCCAGGTGTGGCCGCCGTACGTGACGGTGTCGCCGCCGTTGTAGACGCGCGCGGGGTCCCAGGCCGAAGCGGTGCAGGTGGTCCCACCGCCGCCACCGGTGCCGCCACCGCCACCGCCACCACTGTCGCCACCGCCGATGTTGACATCGACGCAGGAGTAGAAGGCGTTGGCCGTGTCCGCGACGTTCCAGACGGCGAGCACCTTCTGACGGCCGGTGAAGTTGCCGAAGTTCACCTGCTGGCTGACGTCCGCGGCCGGCTGCTGGTTGCCGCCGGCGAACTCGGCGATCTTCTGGCCACCGATGAAGTACTGCCAGTTCGCGGTGGAGTGCCGCGCCGTGTTGTGCCACGTGAACGTCGCCGTCGTGCCGACCGGCGTCACCTTCCAGCCCTTGCTGTCGTTGTCCAGCTCGGCGTACTCCGCGTGCCCGCCACTACAGCTCTGGAGGCCCTTCGGGCCCTCGACGCTCTGCGGCTCGTACTTGATCTGACCGCAGTCGACGACGCCATCGGCGCACTGCTGCTGCCGGCTCGCGGGCAACGTCACCCAGCCGTGCGCGCTGGCCGTGCTCGCCGGGAGGCTGACGGCGAGCACCGGAGCGACCAGTGCTCCGATCGTGAGAGCCGCTCGTCTTTTCCTGTTCATGCCGTGCCACTTCCTTCGGTGTGTGTCAAAACCGTCGCTTGTGAAGTCCGGCCTCACCGATCGTGCGTGGGATGCGCGGTCCGCACCGGCCGCGCGTCCCGCCGGGCCCGGCGAGGCACTCGGGCACGGTGACGCCCGGCGCGTGCCGCACCGCGCGGCAGGTCCGTGCGAACGACGCCATGGGCCGGGGGCGGGGGCCGACGCAGGTCTGGACCTGACGCCCACTAGGTCTAGACCATAACCTCGGACCGGGCGCGGTCAAGAGGCTCGGCAAGGTGAGTGCGGACCCGCAGGGCGCACTTGGCGCGCGACACCGAACCTCCGAACTTTTCTTCGTATTGGTCTAGACAACTCCGGCTGGACAGTTCACAGTTCGACTGCACGCGTACCCCGGGCGACATCCGAACCCCCGCCACCCCGCGGCGCGGCAGCGTCCGACGCACCCGCGCCATCCGCCGGACCGCCGCCCCGAGTACCACGCACCGACGCCGTCCGGCCCGGCACGCCAGCAAACGCGATCCAGCTCGCACAGCCCCCAACGCGGCGCGGCGGCCGCGAGGCCGCCGCACGAGAGAGGAGCACCTCCCATGGAAGCGCTGGAAGAAGCAAGGAGCACGTGCTCGGACTGTTCCGGATCGTCGTGGGGCTGCTGTTCGCCTGCCATGGAGCCGCGGCCCTGTTCGGCATCCTGGGCGGCCCGCACGGCGCCGAACCGCACTTCGCCGCATGGCCCGACTGGTGGGCCGCAGCCATCCAACTGGTCGGCGGGGCACTGGTTCTGACCGGTCTCGGGACCCGCGTCGCGGCCCTGCTGTGCTCGGGGTCCATGGCGTACGCCTACTTCGACGTGCACCAGGCCCACGGCGTCCTCCCCATCGAGAACGGCGGAGAACCGGCGGCCATGTTCTGCTGGTCCTTCCTCCTCATCGCCGCCCTCGGACCCGGGCGTTGGGCACTGGCGTCCCTGCTTCCCTCCCGGCGGCGGCCCGGCACCGGGTGGCCGACCGGGACGCGGTCCCGGAACACGCCGACATCCGCATGAGCCGCCTCCGCGCCCACCGATCGAGAACGGCGGAGAACCGGCGGCCATGTTCTGCTGGTCCTTCCTCCTCATCGCCGCCCTCGGACCCGGGCGTTGGGCACTGGCGTCCCTGCTTCCCTCCCGGCGGCGGCCCGGCACCGGGTGGCCGACCGGGACGCGGTCCCGGAACACGCCGACATCCGCATGAGCCGCCTCCGCGCCCACCGGTCGCCGGCTCGTGAGCGGGCGTCACATGCCGTCGGCCGCGGGACTCCGCGACCGGTGGGCCCGAGGAGAAGCGTCTCCCCAGCCGCCCGCGAACAACTGCGGCAGGACGCATCACCCCGGCACTCAGGCACCCCGATACAGATTCGTGAGTGGTCCAGTCCACCGCCGGGTGCCCTGTGCAGGCAAGGGGCGCGCAGGCCCGCAAATTGGTCTAGTCCCTTCTTGGTCCAGACCATTGACCCACCCGTCTGACGGGCGTTATTCCAGTAGTCGGCAACACCCGCCCCGCACACGGACATTGGCCACCCTCCCCCACCACACACCGGGACTGACATGAGACTCGCGCTTCCCTTCCGCGCGGCCCTCACCGCAGGCGCCACCATGGCGGCCGCGATGGGCCTCGCCCTCACGGGAACCGGCACCGCCCAGGCCGCGACACCACTGCCGAACCACGTCTTCGCCCCCTACTTCGAGGCCTGGACCAGTGAAAGCCCCGCCGCCCTGTCCGCCCAGTCGGGCGCCAAGCACCTGACGATGGCGTTCTTGCAGACCGCCGCCAAGGGCTCCTGCACGCCGTACTGGAGCGGCGACACGAGCATGCCGGTCGCCGCATCGACCTTCGGCACCGACATCAAGACGATCCAGGGCAACGGCGGCGACGTCATCCCCTCGTTCGGGGGCTACACGGCCGACACCACCGGCACCGAGATCGCCGACAGCTGCACCGACGTCCAGCAGATCGCCGCCGCGTACGAGAAGGTCATCACCACCTACGACATCTCGCGGCTCGACATGGACATCGAGGTCGACTCGCTCGACAACACCGCCGCGATCGACCGCCGCAACAAGGCCATCAAGCTGGTCCAGGACTGGGCGGCGGCCAACGGGCGCAAGGTGGAGATCTCCTACACCCTGCCGACCACCACCCACGGCCTCGCGGACAGCGGCGAGGCACTGCTGCGCAACGCGGTGAGCAACGGCGCCCGGGTCGACGTCGTGAACCTCATGACGTTCGACTACTACGACAACCAGCCCCACGACATGGCGAAGGACACCCAGACCGCCGCCCAGGGCCTGTACGACCTGCTCGCCCAGTTGTACCCGGGCAAGACCCCGGCCCAGCTGTGGAACATGGTCGGCGTCACCGAAATGCCGGGCGTCGACGACTTCGGCAAGGCGGAGACCTTCACCCTGGCCAACGCCCGGACCGTGTACGACTGGGCGGTCGCCAAGGGCATCAACACCCTGTCCTTCTGGGCGCTACAGCGGGACAACGGCAGCTGCGCGGGCGGTGCCGCCGCGGACAACTGCTCGGGCATCGAGCAGAACACGTGGGACTTCACCCACGTCTTCGCGCCGTTCACCGGTGGCGGCGCCACCACTCCGTCCAACGACTTCTCCGTCGCGCTCAGCCCGGCCTCCGGGACCGTGACGGCCGGCCAGTCCGCGACGGCCACCGTGAAGACGGCCGTGACGAAGGGTGACGCCCAGAGCGTGAAGCTCAGCGTCAGCGGGGCCCCGGCGGGCGTCACCGCCTCCTTCAACCCGACGTCGGTCACCGCGGGCGGCTCCTCCACGCTCACCCTGGCCACCACCTCGGCCGCGGCCTCGGGCACCTACACGGTCACCGTGACCGGTGCGGGCGCAACGGGAAGCCACTCGGTGACGTACTCCCTGACCATCACCGGCGGTTCCGGCAGCCAGTGCACGGCCGCCCCGTGGGCCAAGGCCACCGTCTACACCGGCGGCCAGCAGGTCTCGTACAAGGGCCACACCTGGAAGGCCAAGTGGTGGACGACGGGTGAGGAGCCCGGCACCACCGGCGAGTGGGGCGTCTGGCAGGACCTCGGCGCCTGCTGAACCCACCTCGTCACCGCCCGGATGGCGCGGCTGAGCAAGTTCGGATGCCGGCGTTCGTGACCCGGTCGGCGGGCTGAGCAGAAGCCCGCGGACGGGTGTGCGAGGAGCGGCAGCTGCGCCACCGGGTCCCCGGCACCGACCGCGACCACCCGGGCTGGCGGCCCGCCGAACTGATCGGCGGGCCGCCGGCCTGCTGCCTCACCGAGCGGGCACCGTTCGGCCCGGACGGGTGACGTACCACCCTGGCCGGGGGCGTGACCGCGCCTTCGGCCTACTTCAGTTTCACTTCGTCACCGGCCGACACGACCCGTGCGGTCGTCGTCGTGCCGGGGAAGTACCAGCGCCAGCTGCCGGCCGAGCCGGCGGTGACCTTCGTGCTGAGCAGCCCTGAGGTGCCCGTCCGTACCGTCTTGACGGTGCGGTAGTGGGCGGCTCCGGCCGACTTGAACTGGAGCTGCACGTTCTGCCCGGTGAATCCGTAGTACTTCAGGTCTTCCCAGTGGGCCCGGGTCAGCTTGCCGGAGACGGTCAGCTCGGCGCCCTTGGTGACGGGCTCGGGTGAGGCGTCGGTGGTGAGCTTGGAGGCGCGCTTCACCTTGAACTCAGCGATGTGGTCGGCGATCCAGTAGTCACCGTCGTTCGCCTTGACGGTGGCGTTGACCTGCCACACGCCCGCGGTGTTGTTGACGCTCTCGGGCAGGCTGTCCGGAAGCCACTGCGGGGCGACCGTCATCGTGGCGGTGCACACCGAAGTGGTGGAGCTCTTCTTCACGCACTTGGTGCCGGTCCAGTCGCCGAACCCCCAACCGTCGCTCTTGTTGAAGACGCTGACGTGCGACAGCCCCTTCACACCGGAGTTGTCCCGGATGGTGATGGCGATCGGGTAGGTGACGCGCTGGGAGGTGCCGATGACGACGTTCTTCCCGCTGTTGACGGCGGCGCCCGTGACCCGGATGTCTCCCTTCCCTTCCGCGTGGGCCCCCGTTGCCGTCAGGAGCGTCAGAGCCGCGGCCCCACCGGTCACAGCCCATGCCACTCTGATCGTTCTGTGTTTCATGATCCCTCCCCTTGGTGTGAGAGGAGAGTACACAGCGAGTGGACGACGAGCGCACAGCGTTTCCTCGGGCACGGCAGGGCAGGAAGGGCCATGCCGCGGCGGCGGATTCCGGCCGGGCACGCGGAGGCTCCATGGCGGTCGCGGCGGTCGGCCACCGCCTCCTGGGCCGGAGCCGTGGCAAAGATTCAGCGGTTGGCCGCCAGGGCGTCGTTCGGTTCCGGGCGGGGACCGCGGCCGTGCCGGACGGTGAAGTCGTACGGGGTGTGGACGGCCACCGTCCAGCCCCTTTGGTGAGGTCGCCCGCCGAGCTGGGGCGTGCCTCGCTGTCGAACAGGGCGAGCACGGAAAAACGGCGTAGCCGGTGTTCGCAGCGACGGCGATGAACGCTTGTCGGTAGCGCTCGGTGGTCAGGGACCAGCAGGACTCGGCGTCGCGGGGCACGTAGGCGTCGAGTGCACAAGTCGTGCGACTCGGACGCGGGCACGGTCGGCAGCGGCGGCGATCACCATCCCGCCGTAACTGTGGCCGACGAGCGTCGCGCCGGTGAACGCATCCACCACCCGCTGGTCCTCCTCGCCGACGGCCACGGCATCGCCCGAATCGCCTGCGCCTGCGCCTGCGGGTGGGCCAACCCGAGCAGCTTCATCGCCGGCTTCACCCACCTTGTGGGCACCACTCCGGGCCGCTACCGAGCGATCCGCCAGCACGCCATTGGTGGGCCCTGACCGCTTGCCTCTGCACCGGGTCGCCGGGGAAGTCGGTGGCGTCCACCCCCGCACGCCGAGCGCCGGGCCCGGCGGGCTGGGCCGTGTCGCCGGGCGGCTGACGCCTGCCCGGCGGCACGGCCCCGGGGCACTGCCCGCACATGTTCCTCAGACGCCGGCCGCCTGCTTCAGTGTGGCCAGCCCCTCGGTGTAGATGCCGTGGAAGAGGGCGGTGGCCTCGTCGTCGCCGACCCCTGCGGGGGTGAAGGTGCCGGACCACTCCACTCGGGACGCCCCGGAGCCGGGCACCTCGTGCACGGTCAGCGTGGAGCGGTAGTCGGTGACGGGGAAGGGCGCTTGGAGGATGGAGTAGCTGTAGGTGCGCGCCTCGTTGTCGAACGCTTCGAGACGTTCGACGATGACGCCACCTTCCTCATTGGTGAGGGTGCGGACGCGGCCGCCGTCGCCGAGCCTGCTCTGCGGAATGTACGGCAGCCAGTCCGGCAGCGAGCCGAAGCCGCCGACGAGCTGCCAGACCCGGTCGGGATCGGCGGGGATGTCGAGGGACGCGGTGGTGTGGGCCATGGTCGTCTCCTTGGCGGACGGAGGGGTCAGACGGTGGGTACGGGGGCGTGCTCGGCGATCAGCCCTTCCTCGCGCAGGGCCGTCCAGAAGGCTTGCGGAACCGTCTCACCGAGCGCGGCGACGTCCTCGGCGATGCGGCTCGGCCGCGTCGCTCCGGGGATGACCGCCGCGGTGGCCGGGTGGGCGAGGGAGAATTGCAGTGCGGCTGCCTTGATGCTGACGCCGTGCTCTGCGGCGAGGGCCTTGATCCGCTCCACCTTCGCGATGACGGAAGGTGGGGCCTGCTGGTACTCGAAGTGCTGCCCGCCTGCGAGAACGCCGGAGCTGTACGGCCCGCCGACCACGATGTCGACGTTCTGCGCGGCTGCTGCCGGCAGCAGCCGTTGCAGGGCGCGCTCGTGGTCGAGGAGGGTGTAGCGGCCGGCGAGCAGGAAGGCGTCCGGCTTCGGCTCGTCGAGGTCGAGGGTCAGTTCGAGGGGTTCGACACGGTTGACTCCCAGGCCCCAGCCCTTGATGACGCCCTCGTCTCGCAGCCCCTGGAGGACGCGGAAGGCACCGGTGCGGGCCGTTTCGTAGACGGCCAGCCACTCGTCGCCGTGGAAGTCCTGTGCGACATCATGCACCCACACGATGTCCAGCCGGTCCGTCCTCAGCCGCTTCAGACTGTCCTCGACGGAGCGCAGCGTGGCGTCCGCCGTGTAGTCGTCGACGATCTTGTTCGGGCGGCCGTGTGCGAACAGTCCGCCCTTCTCGCCCAGGTCTCGGGCGGACGGATCCTCCACCTCGTCGAGGATGACGCGGCCGACCTTCGTGCTCAGGACGAACGCGTCCCGCGGGTGAGCGGCCAGAACCTCGCCCAGCCTGATCTCGGCCAGACCCGCACCGTAGAAGGGGGCGGTGTCGAAGTAGCGGATGCCGTGCTCCCAGGCGGCCTCGACGGTGGCGGCGGCCTCCTCGTCGGGGATGGCCCGGAACATGTTGCCCAGCGGTGCGGTGCCGAAGCCCAGTGCGCCGGGCAGGAGCGAGGTGATGGACATGTAGATGATCCTTGCTGCTGTACGTGCTGCGACGGAAAGGCCCTTCCGGGCGATCCGCCGTCCCAACGTGTTCGAGGCTAGGATCCCTACTTGAGACTGTCCAAGACTTGCTTGGACATACTTGAGTCCTCAGAGGTCTTACATGCTCGATCTTCGTCAGTTGCACTACTTCGTGGCGGTCGCCGAGACCGAACACGTCGGCCGCGCCGCCGAGCGGCTGCACATCTCCCAGTCGCCGCTCAGCCGGCAGATCGCCCAACTGGAGAAGAACCTCGGACTCACCCTGTTCGAGCGGGGCCAACAGCGGATCCGGCTGACGTCGGACGGGCGGGTCTTCCTGGCCGAGGCCCAGGCGCTGCTGCGGCACGCGGACCGCCTGGAGAACCTGGGGCGCCGACTCGGCCGAGGTGAGGAGGGCGGTCTCTGCATCGGCTACATCGCCGACGCCATGCACACCGGCATTCTGCCCGGCGCGCTGCGCGCTCTGCACGACGAACGCCCCGGAATCCACGTCGCCCTGTACAGCCTGCCTCCCGCCGAGCAGTTCGAGGGTTTGCGCCAACGCAGCCTCGACATCGCCCTCGTCCAGGAACCCCCGCCGAAAGACGATCCCGACCTGCTGGCCGCCGCCTTGCTGGAGGACCCCCTGCTGCTCGTCCTGCCGGCACGCCATCCTCTGGCCGACCGGACGGACCTGACGCCGCAGGACCTCGACGGCCGGCCGTGGATCGCCGTCGAGAATCCCCAGGACCCGGGCTGGCGCGACACCTTCGTGGCTACGTGTGCCGCGTCCGGGTTCACCCCGGACATCCGCATGGAAGCCGCGGAGCCACTGACCGCGCTCGGTCTGGTCGCCTCCGGGCTCGGATTCGCGCTCGTGCAGCAGAGCATGGTCCGCGGCATGTCGGGAACCGTCGCGGTGCGCGAACTCCCCTGGCACCACAAGTGCGTCCAACTCTGGGCGACGTGGCACCGAGTCGATCTGCGCTTCGTGGTCGCGTCGTTCCGCGCGACCGTGCTCCGGTGCGGCCGCACCGGACAGTGAGCCGCTGCGAACCGAGCAAGCCCGTCGCACGCCGGTCCGGCAGCCGGCCGCGCGTCCGCGCGGATGCGCCGGCGGCCCGGCGGGGACCGGCCCCTCCATGCCCGACGCGCGGTGTGGCATCAGCATCACCGCCTGTCCATCCACCTCCCCGGGCATCGCCGCGGACGAGGCGCGTTCGTTGATGCGCTGTTCACTCACACGTTCAGGGACTCGTTCGGCGACGGCAAGTTCGCGCCGCTCGGCCCTTATCTCCGCCAACTGCTTGGCAGGCTCCCTTCCGATTCATCGAGTTCGCGCGCCGCGCGGTGATGCGTTCCAACTGTTCGGCAGCAGCGACAGCCGAACCGGACCATGGGCGACTGGATAGGCTCGCGGTCGTGAATACGGCCTTGAACAGCAGCGGGACCGCTGAGCCGGTCATCCTGGACGCGATGGAGCTGATGTCTGACCCCGCCCTCGGAGAGCGGTTCGCAGAGTCGGCCCATCAGATTCTGGCGGACCTGGTCGTCGGAGGTGCCGCGCTCGGCTGGGTCGAACCACCCCCGCGTGATGAGGTGGCGGAGCTCTGCGACCACATCGTCGATGCGGTGGAGGCCGGGGATGGGGCCCTGCGTGCCGCATACCTCGATCGCCGGCTGGTCGGGCTGGGGTACTGGCTGCGCTACGCCCGGCCGACTCACCGGCCGCATGCCGACCTGGAGAAGGTCGCGGTGGATGCTGGCACCCATGGGCGTGGCGTCGGCCGGGCGCTGACCACTGCCTTGATCGCTGATGCCCGGCGGGCGGGTATCGAGGTCCTCACTCTGGACGCCCGTGGCGACAACGACAATGCTCTGCACCTCTACCGGTCGCTGGGCTTCACCGAGTACGGCCGTCTGCCTGACTTCGTCGCCGTCGGTGAACGCCGCTATGACAAGGTCTTCTGCATGTTGGACCTCCGCCAACAAGGCTGAACCGCGCATGCAGGCATGGAGGCCCCCCCGATTCCGATTGGTGATCATTTGCGCGGGCTGATCTCGGGGGGGCGCGGTGGGCTGGGCTTTCACGGTGACCGGCGGCCGGGTCACTCCGCGCTCGCCGCCAGGCTTCCGGTTGCGGCGTGCAAGGCATCACCCCGAATGACGTGGCCCTTGCCCGCCCGATGCTGGCCTTTACCGTGGACAACCCCCAGCGCCGCCCCATGGGTGGGCGCCGGATCGGAGGTGATGGACAGCGTTCCGGGCTGTGCGTTGTCCGGCTGTGCGTTGTCCGGCTGGGCGTGCGGCCGGGGCCTAGAAGGGCTCGGCGGCCTGGAGGAGCCGCTGGGGAAGGTAGGGGGACTCGACGCGGATGTCCCAGCCCCGGCGGCGGGCGTGGCAGGCCAGTGCGAGGACGTTGAGGTTGATCGTGGCGTCGGGGTCCTCGGCGCGGTCGCCGACCTGGTAATAGTCGCGGTGGGCTTCGAGTGCGTCGGCCAACGCCAGGTTGAAGCTCTCCTCGTCGCCCTCCACGAGCTGCGACAGCAGGATCGCCGGGGGCGGGAAGAAACCCCAGTCCTTGGCTCTCTCCACCTCAAGCAGCGCACGCTCCGCCGCTGCCTCCGGGTCCATGCCCGTCAGGTAGGCGTGGAGGGCCTCCCGGTAGGCGGCGAAGGCCGAGCCGTCCTTGCCGGCCACCGTGGGCCCGGTGAGGACCAGGGGTGCGAGGTCCTCGCGTACGCCGGTGATCAGGGCGAACGCGGTGGCGTGCTCCCAGGCGGCGGGGCCCGCCTCCTCGTCCCGAGCGGCCGGGTAGCGGAGGTTCTGTCCGTCGATGGTCACCTCGGCCTCGGTGCCCGGCTCGGCGAGGGCGACGCGGAACAGGGCCGCTCCCATCTGGGAAGCCAGCCGCAGGTTCTTCAACTGGGCGTCAGTGACGTCGGCGAAGTTCCCCGCACGCCACTTGAAGAGGAGCTCCTGGTAGCGGATGGCGCTCCCGAGCCGCCGAACGGCCAGGGGTTTCCCGTCCACCGGGGTGAGGGCCTCGCGGGTGTACGCGTCGAACTGGGCCTCGGTGTCCGGGTGCACGCTGCGTTCGGACACCGGCCGCTCCACCACCAACGGGCCGGCGGCCAGCGCTGCGACGGCGTCCGGACGCCGGTTGCGGCCGAAGCCCCCGACCCTCGGGCCACGGGTCGCGAAACCCGTGACCAGGGCGTGCGGGAGGTAGTCGGTGTGCGGGTCCGGTGTCCAGCCCAGCGTCCGGTACGCGAGCGCGGCCAGGCCGAGCGGCACCAGCGGGAGGAGACTCCGCGCGCGGGCGCGGGCGCGGGTGCGAGGGGCGTGCAGGGCGGTGTGCGCGAGCAGCAGGGCGGCCAGGCCCGCGTCGAAGGCCTCCCGGTCCTCGGCGGCCACGGCGCGCAGCGTCTTCAGCGCCACGCTGTCCGGCCGGTCGAGGAGACTCTCGCCGCTCTCCTCCGCGCGGTTGCGGAGGCGGGCCAGCGAGGCGTCGAGTGCGGTGAGCTTCGCCTGCGCACTGGGCGGGTACGTGTCCTCGTCGTTTCCGGTGTCGCCGAGGACCTGCGCCATGAACCCCGTGGCGAGCTCGCCGGCCGGGGTGCCCTTGGCCTTCTCGGCGAACTTCTCGCGTGCGAAGTGGAAGGCCTCGCCGTGCAACGTGGTCTTGTCGGTGAGGATGGCGAGGCAGAAGGCGTCGATCCATTCACCGGGGGTAACGCTTTCCTCCGCGCCGTCGGCGCCGTCCTCGTCGCGGGGGTCGTAGCTGATACCGAAATTCACGTAGTCGAGGAAGACCTGGAAGGTGCAGTGCGGGTAGTACGCCGCGTAGGCGACGGCGCCCGTGGCGGCCTCGGCGGCGTCCTTGAGAGCGGCCTTGGCCTCCGGCGTGTCGAGGTTGGGCGTCTGGGCGGAGAGGGCGCCCAGGTAGTCGAGGAACTCGTCGGCGACGGTCTGCCACTCGTAGGTGGCCATCCGGCCGGCCTTCGACATGGAGCGGACCTGTCGCCCGATCCGGTTCGCGAAGTCCTCGCGCGCCGCCGAAACGACTGCCTCGGCCACCTGGTGTCGTTCTATCCGCACTGCCCTGCTCCTTGATGCCGGTCCTGGTGCGGACAGCCTAGGCGCGGGGTCTGACAGCGGTGCGGATGTGCGTTGTCGGAGAGGGGAGACTCCGTCAGTAGCAGCCGGATCGGGGCACCGCCTCCGCTCCGCCTCCCAGACACTTGTGGAACGGCCCTTGCGGACAGTCCGACAGCGCACAACCGAATGGGGACGGGTTCCCGTTCGCCGGTCTCCGTCGACGGGCCGGGTGGTGCTGCGCTACCGGGGAGGCGGCCAGATGGGCCGGCGTTCGGAGGTCGCGGTCGGGGCGTGCACCTGTCGGGCGCGACCGCACTGAACGGTGAATTGGTCGTCTGGGACACTGCGGACCGCCTCGGTTTCTGCGCCGGGCAGTCACTCGGGGCGCCGGCCAGGTCAGACCCGGCGCCGCGCGTGGCAGGCAGTTGGTGATTGCAGGTGTGGACGGCTCCTTCTTGGTCGTCCGCTCTGGCCATCGAACCCGGTGGGTGCCCCCGGGGGCACGCCGAGGAACCGACCCGCGGATCGGCGGCAGTAGCGAACGACCTCACGCCTCGTCGTTCATCCGCGAATACATGAACATGTCCCGACGTTCGTCCCCCACCACCTGCCACCCGCGCAGCAGCCCTTCACGTTGAAACCCCGCACGCTCGGCAGAGCGTACGGAGGCCGTGTTCCAAGGCTCCACCCACAGTTCGAGCCGGGGAATCCGCAGATCGCGCAAGGCCCAGCCGGACACCGCGTCGACCGCCGCCGCGGCGGCACCCTGACCACGCGCCGACCTGACGACCCAGTAGCCCAGCGACGCGCGGCCCTCATCCAAGTTCTTCAGCCACAACCCGACCTGACCGACCGGCCGATCATCAGAGGCCACGATGACGAACGTATACCCGGCCCCCGTGGTCGCCCGGCTCCACTGCCGTTCGATGAATGCGACACCTGCCGGCTCCGAAAACGGCGACGGCACTGTTGTGATCAACGGGATGTAGTCGTCCTCCGACGCCTCATGGACAAGCGGGAGGTCCGAAAGGCGCCACGGCCGAAGGGTGAATCCACGATCGGCAGCGAGTTCGGGCACGTCAAGGGGCTGCTTCATCCAGCCATCCTGCCGTGCTCCGAGACCGGCGCGCACCCAGGTATCGGAGCCTGGTCTGCGAGCTCGCCGCGCACGGTCATGTCAGGGTCAGGCGAACGGGTGGCCGGCTGGGTCGGTGAAAACCCCGCTGGTGGCTGGTGCCGGTGATCACCGTGGCGGCGGGGGTGATGCTGGGCGTGTGGAAGCCCCTGCTCGCCGCACGCAGCGACGCCCTGGCGGCCCGGACCAGGAACAGGGCCGGGCAGGAGGCGCTCGCCGCGGCGGTCCTGGACTCCCTGCCGGTGGCTCCGGAAGCGAACGTGACGAGGCGGGCGGGGCGGCCCAGGCGATGGGGGTGGGCCGTAACAGCCGCGATGTCCTGCCAAGGCCCAGCTCTTCATCGTGGCCGCTTTCAGCGATCGTGAGTGGGAACGCGCCGAGGAACTCGCCACGCGCGAGCCGCGTCTTGCCCAGGCCGTGCGTCACCGCGGCGAAGGGCTGGGACTGCCTCGGATCCTGTAGGCAGCCCCCGAACTTGTCCAGCGTTGGGAACTGGCCGACAGCCTCTACGGCAAGGCCGTCCTGAAGCTCCGTCACCGCACGCCGCTGCGGACACCCCGACACCCTCCCGCCGCCCTACTGAAGGCGCTCACCGAGGACTGCCTGAACGGTTCTCAGCGCGCCGGTGCCCCGCCGACCTGGTACGAAGACGCCCTCGCCTGGGCTTGCCCGCCCGTCCACCCCACCACCGACATCTCCCCCCCTCGTCCCCACGCCCAAGCGGTGGGCCAGACCGACGGCCACCTGAGTCCGCCCATGCACCCACCCCTCCAAGTACCGAACCGGACCCGAACCTATGACCGGCATACCGACCGTTCGCAGGGCGCAGACACGAACAGTGTCGGCTGTTCGGTGAGTTGCCGGCGCAGCTGTCGGCTTCCGGTCACGACCTGGTGGAGTGCCCCGACGACGAGCAGGAGAAGTTCGGGCAGGATTGGGGGTTCTTGATACTGGGGTCAGGAAGTATTTGGCTCTCGGGGCAGCGGCTCTCAGCCGCCACGGCGCGTCTGGGCCGCCTTTCGGGCCTCGGCGAGCTTGCGGGCCTGGTCGGCCTTCCGGGACTTGCCGCCGGTGCCGCGGGAGGCGTCCTTGCTGGTGCCCAGGCCGCGGAAGGGGGCATTGGTGTTCTTGGGGCGGGGTACGGCGGGCCCGCCGTCGAGGGGGGTGCCCGAGGGGGCCTTGGCTCCGGTGATCCGGCTCAGCTCCGCCTCGCCCGAGCGCACCTTGGAGACGGTCGGCTCGATGCCGGCCTCGGCCATCAGCCGGCTCATATCCCGGCGCTGCCCCGACAGCACCAGTGTGACGACGCTGCCGGACTCACCCGCCCGGGCGGTACGGCCCGCGCGGTGCAGATAGTCCTTGGGGTCGGTGGGCGGGTCGACGTTGACCACGAGATCGAGGTCGTCGACGTGCAGGCCACGGGCCGCGACATTGGTAGCCACCAGGACGGTGACCTGGCCGGTCTTGAACTGGCCGAGGGTCCGGGTGCGCTGCGGCTGGGACTTGCCGCTGTGCAGGGCAGCGGCGTGCACTCCGCTGGCCCGCAGATGCCGGGTGAGCTGGTCCACCGCGTGCTTGGTGTCCAGGAACAGCAGTACGCGTCCGTCGCGGGCGGCGATCTCCGTGGTGACGGCGTACCGGTCGGGTCCGTGGACGACCAGAACGTGGTGGTCCATCGTCGCGACAGCGCCCGCGGACGGGTCGACCGAGTGGACGACGGGGTCGTGGAGGTAGCGGCGGACCAGGTCGTCGACGTCGCGGTCCAGGGTGGCCGAGAACAGCATCCGCTGGCCGTCGGGGTGCACCTGGTCGAGCACCTCGGTGACTTGCGGCAGGAAGCCCATGTCGCACATCTGGTCGGCCTCGTCGAGGACGGTGATCTTGACCCGTCCCAGGCGGCAGGCCGAGCGCTCGATGAGGTCGTGCAGGCGGCCGGGGGTGGCGACGACGACCTCGGCTCCCTCGCGTAGCGCAGCGGCCTGTCGGCCGATCGACATACCGCCGACGACGGTGGCCATCCGCAGCCGGAGTGCGTCGGCGTACGGCGCGAGCGCCTCGGTGACCTGTTGGGCCAGCTCCCGGGTGGGCACCAGGATCAGAGCGAGGGGCTGCTTCGGTTCCGCCCGCCGCCCCGCCGTCCGTGCGAGCAGAGGCAGGCCGAAGGCGAGCGTCTTGCCTGATCCGGTGCGCCCACGCCCCAGGACGTCGCGTCCCGCGAGGGCGTCGGGCACCGTGGCTGCCTGGATCGGGAAGGGGTCACGCACGCCGAGTTCGGTGAGCGTTCGCAGCACCTCGGCCGGCAGGTCCAGGTCGGCGAAGGAAGCGACCGGGGACACCGTAGGAGCGGTGGCCACCGGCTGGGCCAGGTCGTCGTGCGAGGCGCCGGGGCGGTGGGGGTGGTTCATGCAGACCTTCCGCAGGGGAACGTACCGAGGAAGGCCCGGCAGGAATGAACAGCCGACGCACGAGGGGAGCCGGACGGGGATACTCGTCGGCCGCCACGAGCGCGCAAACACGTAAGGCTAGCACAAAGTGACGACCGGCGTCGTGTCCTTGCGGAGTATGTCGATGAGACGGGGGACACCCTCCACGGTGAGCACCTCGACCACCGCCCGCGCATCGCGGGCGTCGACCACCTGACGCAGCAGTGCGTCGGCCAGGTCCGCCCGGGAGGTGAAGCGGCCTGGCAGGCGCGGTCCGGCGACCATCCGGTAGTCACTGACGGCAGCGGTGTCGAAGAGGCCGGCCGGCCGGACGATCGTCCAGTCACAACCGCTGCTCCGCACGATGTCCTCCGAGCGGCGCATGTTCCTCGTCCACGCTGTGCCCGACGAAGCGCGCGACGAAGGGTTCGAGCACCTTACGGAAGAAGCCCCTCCTGGCCCACCGCCGCGGCGTTGACCGACTGTTGGGGGGCGCCGCCCCGAAGCCTCGTCGTACGTGAGACAGACGCGAAACGCACGTCTACCGCACCTGATCAGTACGCCATGAGTACGCTTCAGGGGCATAGGGTGGCGACGGAGGTGCCTCATGTCCGAGTTGTTCGACGCGGTTGACGCGCTGGTCGCGTCCCGGTCCCCGCTGCCTCCGCCGACGGAGCGCAGGCGGCTGCGCCAGGCTCATGCGCTCACCCTTGACGAAGTGGCCGCCGCCCTGGGCGTGCGGCGCGCGACCGTCGGCGACTGGGAGTCGGGCAGGACCGAGCCACGCCCGCCGCAGCGGGAGGCGTACGCGCGCCTGATGAAGCAGCTCGCGCAGCTCTACCCCGCCCAGGAGAGCACCGGTGCGCCGCAGGAGGACACCGCTCCGCCGGGCACGTTCACCGGCCCGGCGCCCAAGGCACCGCCTGCCCCGCCTGCACCCACGGACCGGGTGCCTGAGGCTGCGGCCGGGACCAGCACGCCTGCCGGCACTCCGCCCACGCCGCCCGCGCCCCCCGCCGCCGTTCCCGCACCGGCCGCCGCCGCATCAGGTCCGGCGCCTGCCTCCCGGCCGTCGGGCCCGGCGCCTGCCTCCCGGCCGTCGCAGACATCGCGCCGCCCGGGCGCCAAGCAGGCCGCCGGGGCGAACACCCCCGCGCCCGGCGGCGGGTACGCGCACGGTCCGCTGCTCGTCCTCGACGCCGATTCCGACCGGAAGGTGAGCGGCTACGGCATCGGCGGCCTGATCCTGGACGTACCCGCCAAGTCCCTGCCCGCCCTGGTCGAGTGGACCCTCCAGGAAGCCCGGTTGGGGGCGGAGAGGCTGCACGGCTCCGGGAAGGACGCCGACCCGCTGCTGGTGCTCACCCGGGCGGCCTGCGAGCGCTACGGCCTCCCCGGGGAGTTGTCAGAGACGGAGCGGCACGCCGGGCGGCTCGGGGACGGGCACAAGGTCATCAAGCAACTCCAGCGTGCCGACTGGCAGCTCACCAAACGCGGGCTAGGGCCCTGGGCGCGGATCTACCGCCCCGCCCAGGGCGGCCGGAGGCAGTGCGTGCAGTTGTGCATCCCGTCCTGGCACGCCCTCGACGACCGCGCCTGGGGCCACGCCTCACAGCTCGACCCCGCCCAGCTCGCCCGGGTACTGGGCGTGTACGCCATGCGGGTGATGACGCCGGTCGGCACCACGGCCGTCACCGGCCTCCAGTTGATGACCGCGCTGAACCCGCCGACCCGCGCGAGCGAGCCGGACGCCACCGGCCGGCGGCACGCCGAGCACCGGCCCGGCTCGCTGGGCACGCAGCCGATCGACCCGGCGCCGTGCGAGGCGACCGACGGCCACCCCGTCCTGGCCCACCTGCCCCGCTTCCACGTGCGCGGCCCCGGCGAGAAGCTGTTCGAGGAGGCGTACGACTGGGCGCGGGACATGACCGACAGCGAGTGCATGAAGCGCTACCTGGTCGGCATCGACGTGAACCTGGCGTTCGGTGCGGCCGCCAACGGAGCCGTCGTCGGCCTCGCTTCGCCGCCCGTGCACGTCACCGACCCGGTCTTCGACGCGGCGCTGCCCGGTTCCTGGCTGGTCGACCTCTCCCACGTCGACCTCTCCCGGGTGAAGGTCGGCAAGCAGTGGCGTGAGCTCGACGGCGCGTTGCTGCCCAGCCCGTTCACGCCGACCGGAGAGCGCCCCGAGGGGCCGGCCTGGTACGCCACCCCGACGGTCGCGTACGCCGTCGAGCTGGGCTACGACGTGGCGCCGCTGGAGGCATGGGTGCGCCCGGAGAGCGGCCGGTTCCTGGACGGCTGGTACAAGCGGCTGCGCGACGCCTACGTCGACACCATGGCGGACCTCGGCGTCGCGGAGAAACTGTCCCCGGCCGAGTTCCTGAAGGCGATGGACGGCTACAAGAACCGCGAGCGGGAGATGGCGATCGTCGTGGACGCCGTCAAGATGACCGTCAAGGGCGGCATCGGCAAGCTTCAGGAGAAGGCGCGCGGCGGCGGCTGGAAGCCGGGGCAGGCCTGGCCCGCCCTCGCCCGGCCGACGTGGCGCCCCGACATCCGGGCCGCTGTCATCTCCAGGGCCCGGACCAACATGCACCGCAAGATGCTCGCCCTCGCGGCGGCCACCGGCCGCTACCCGGTCGCGGTCCTCTCGGACTGCGCCGTGTACGCCGCCGACGGGCCCGGTCCGCTGGACGTCCTGCCCTACGACGCCGACGGCAGGACCGTGCCGGGTTCCTTCCGGCTGGGGGTGTCACCCGGGATGGTCAAACACGAAGGCACCCAGAGCGTGCTGTGGGGCGCGGACGTGCTGGAGCGGCTCGGTCAGGACGGCAAGGTCGCCAACCTGGCCCGCTACATCAAGACCGGCGAGGTCACCGCCAAGGACACCGGAGAGTAGGAGAGTTACGGCGATGGTCACGGTCGGGGAAGGACTCGACAAGGCGGTGCAGGGCGCGTTCACGCGCCCGCTCCCCAAGTCCGCCGGGGCACGGATGCGTTACCTGGTCCGGCAGCACCAGCGCAGCACCCGGCGGGTGGCCGAGCTGCTCGGGGTCAGCCAGCGCACCGTCGAACGCTACGTGAAGAACCAGATCAAGAAGCCCCGGCCGGAGCTCGCCGACCGGCTGGAACGCGAGGTCCGCACGCGCTGGCAGCCGCAGATCAGGGCCAAGGCCAAGCAGACCGCGGCCACCACCGGCGGCATCATGATCGACACGCGTGCCCGGTTCGGCTTCACCGCGGCCCCGGGCAGCACCGACGACGCCCGGCTGCGTCACCTCACCCTCGCCCTGCCGCCCCACCACGCCGCCCGTCTCTTCCAGGCCCAGGAGGCCGGCGCCACCGAGGACCGGCTCCGTGAGATCGCCGCCGAAGCGCTGGGTGAGGTCTACTTCCGCGACAGCGGCCGCCGCGCCCACGGCCTGGAGGTGGAATTCACCGACCTCGGGCACCTTGAGTTCGAGCTGTAGCTCAGACCCTCTGAGTCCGGGCCCGGAATGTCGGTCGGTGCGGCACGCTCGGCCGTCAGGTGGCGCTCGCGTTCTCCCGGCCCCCGGAGTGCACGCTCCTTGTCACCTCAGCCGGGCCTCCGTAGGCGCGCGGAAAGGGCACGGTCTCCCTACGCGGACGACGCGGCGAGGCAGAACTCATCGGCCGCATGGGAGGAACCCCTACCCGCGCGAGCGGTGGTCGGGTTGTGGTCAGGGCGTGTCGCCGCAGTAGTAGAAGCGGCAGGCCACGCCCGGGCCGGGTGTGCGGGGTTCGCCGGGTCGTGGGTCGTACAGCGACCGCCCGCCGGGGAACTGTCCCAGCTCGGTGGGCAGGGCCGCGCCGTCGTCGACTTCCTCCGGCCGCCAGCCCGTGATGTCCAGCAGCAGCCCGTCCAGCGGACCGCCTGTGAGCACGGCGTACGTCCGGTGCGCAAGCGGGCCCGGGTCCTGGTCCTCGTACGCGCGGCCGTACACCCGGCCGCGCAGCAGCTGCTCATCTCCGTTCATCCGTCCAGAGTGACAGCCGCCACTGACAATGGGGCCGCGGACGGCGACGGGCCGGCCGGAATGGAGGCCGGCCCGACGCCGTGCCGAGCGGACCCCGCTGCCGCGCGACGCGGACCCCGCTGCCGGCTGCGCCCGGGGCAGCCCTGTCCTGTCCCGTCGTCCCTGCTCAGCCGCCCTGGTGTGTCACCATCGTGTCGAGCGCGGCCGCCACCGCGCCCAGATCGCCCGATGCCGCTCCCTCTGCGTCCAGGCGCTCGATGAGTTCCCGGCGCGAGACAACGGTCATCGCGCCCTGGCCACGCTCCGGGTCCGACTCGGGGCTGTCGACCACTTCGACTCGTCCACGCAGCAGCACCAGTACGGCGTCGTCCTGCCCACGGTCCAGCAACTCACGAAGGTGATCGGCAGTGATCATCGCTCTCGTCCCGCCTTCCTGCCGGTGACTGACCGGCTCTTGCCTGACGGACGGGCGGGTACCCCGTGAGCGCGAAGGTCTTCAGGCCGTTGTCGGTTCGAGGGTCCGCGTTCCAGTGGTTGCCGTCGTGACCGCGACCCGTCTGCCGAGATGCGGTTCCCACGACTAGAGCGTGTGCGCGGGCCTACTGCTTTTTGAAGGAGCGGATCTGGTAGCTGCCCTGGAGGTTGCCGCCGTGGCCGGCGGGCGTCGATCCGACGCGCGCGTGGTAGTTGGTCTGCGTGTAGTACTGCACGCGGTGACCCGTTCCGTTCCACACGGACAGCACGTTCTTGCCGTTGCGGATGAAGGAGCACAGGTCGGCGGTGTTCGCGACCTTCTCCGACGTCCACTGGCAGCGGGTGCCACCGCCGTCCCAGCCGCTGTAGATGCAGAAGTGCCCCGGGTCGCAGCGGAAGGTCGCGGCGGCTGCGCCGGTCCCCGGAGTGGCCGGGACGGAGGCGGCGGACGCGACGGGGGCTGTGCCGAGGGCCGCCGCGAAGGCGACCGAGGCGATGGCGAGCGAAGTGACACGGCGCATGGTGATCATTCCCTTACCACTGGTTTCATCGCCGGTGTCCCCGGACGACGGTTGCCAGTGTCATACGCTGCGAACGGCGGCCGCCAGAGCGTGCGCAGGGGCGCGCGAGGCGTCCCCGGCAGCTACCGGCATCACCTCTCCCCCGCGTGAGCCGGGGCCTCCGGCGGAGTCAGGTCGCGCGCTGACGCACGGCGCGCGACCCCGGCCCGGGGCGGCCTGTCCCGCCCGGACGAGGTATCGCGACCGACTCGTACCCGACCGACTCGTACCCGCGGTGCCTGGAGCAGGCCCCGGAGGTAGGTCCCCTGGTCACGCGCTCCCGCGCGTCTGCTCCCGCGCGTCTGTGCCCACGCCGACTCCGGGCTGTCCCGGTCTCCGGGCTGTCCCGGTCTCCGGGCTCTCGCGGTCTCCGGGCTCTCGCGCTCGGAGTGGCAGTCGTACCTGCCGGGGTGGAGTGTCCCGTACCGCGGAGCGTGCTGAGCGCGGGTCGGCGGGCTCCGCGAGCTGGTCGCGTTGTTCTGGCAGGCGGACGGGCGTGCCAGAACAGCCGAGTGCTATGGGTGGGTGACGGATGACGTGGTTGTCTTCTCGGCCGCCTTCCTGAGCCGGTCGAGTACCTCCCTCTCCGCGGGCCACAGGGGGGGCTCGGACGTCCGGGGGAGGAACGGTCCGGTCAGGCCGGCCAGCAGCGCCTTCGGCCGGAGCACCCGGGCCGGGGTGGCCGTCAGGCTGGTGACGTCCCAGAGTGCCGCCGCCGCGTCGTAGGAACCGGTCGCGGCCTTGGTCAGTCGGCGTGCGTAGTGCGCGGTGACCCGGTCGGCGAGTGTGGGCTCCCCGCCGAGTACGCCCGGGTAGAGGATGTCCATGCCGACGGCGGTGGCCCACGCCGTGTCGACGTGGCGGGCGGCGCCGCGCAGGACGCGTCGGGACAGACCCGGTCCGGTGAGGCCGTGCTGCCGCAGTTCGCGGGTCAGGACCTGGGCGCCGAGTGCCGCCACCGACATGCCCTGTCCGTAGGCGGGGTTGAAGGTGGTCAGCGCGTCGCCGAGGACGACGAAACGTTCCGGCCACTGCGCCGACTTCTCGAAGTACCGGCGAGCGTTGCTCGTGCTGCGGCCGCGCGTGACCACGACGTCGGTGAGAGCCTCCGCGCCGGAGATCAGGTGGCCGACGATGGGGTGCGGCAGGTCGAGGGTGTAGTCGAGGAAGCCCTGCGGGTCCTGGGGAGGTTCACCGCCCCGGGTGCCGCCCGCGCTGACCATCCACCGGTCTCCCTCGATCGGCAGCACCATGGCGCTCCGGCCGGGCCGGCCGTTGTAGGGGTTGGCCTGCACCACTGTCAGCGGGAAGTGTTCGGCGCCCTCCGGCGTGCGGTAGATCCGGGTGGCGTTGGTGAGTCCGGAGTCGATCTTCCGCTCTTCGACGCCCGTGATGCCTATGCCGCCGAGCCACTTCAGGCTGCCTGATCCCCGGCCGCTCGCGTCGACGACGAAGTCCGCTTCCACTTCCGGGCCCAGGCCGTGGTCCGCTCCGCTGACGCGGACACCGTGCACACGCCGAGCGTTGCCGAGGAGCCCCTCCACGCCGGCCCGGTGGATCGAGATGTTGGCGCAGGAGTCGAGCAGGGCCTGCCGGAGGACCCAGTCCAGCAGGGCGCGTGTGCAGGTGATCATGTGCGGGCCGTTCGACCTCCAGCGGCGGAACCACCCGCTGTCCGCGGTGAGGGCGAGCATGCCGTTGCCGAGGGCGATCTCGTGCGCCCCCGCGGCCAGGAGGCGGTCGCGCACGCTGTCCGGGAAGAGCGTCTCCATGGCGGACAGGCCACCTGCCATGAGCAGATGGGCGTGGTGGCCCTGGGGAACACCACGCCGGTTCTCGGGACCTTCGGGAAGCTCGTCCCTGTCCAGCAGGAGGATCTCCAGCGTGGGCTCGGCGCGGGACAGGGCCGCGGCGGCTACCAGCCCGGCTGTGCCGGCTCCGATCACGACGGCTTTTTGCGACAACTGTTACTCCTCGTAGCACTGGTGAGACGGTCTCACTGGATTCTCGCCTGCTGCGGCGCCGCCTCACGGAGGCGGTTCACGGCGTGCGCCAGCTCGACCAGGGCGATGGTGACGCGGAACTTCTCCGGTGGATCGGCAGGACCGTCACCCTTGCCCGAAGCACGGCGGATACCGTCGATGATCATCGCTTGTTCCGAGGCGAACCGGGCCTGGTCCTGTTGCGCGCCGCGTTCCACGGCAGCCGCGTACGCCGCGTGACCGATCCGTTGGTCGAAGTGCGCCGTCAGCTGGAGCAGAGCGTCGTGGATGTTGGCTTCGAGCAGGTACAGGCGGTTGCTCGGCATCTGCCACCACAGCTGCCACCAAGTCGGTTCCGCGACCGGTGGTGCCGTGACCACGTCCTTCACCGCGGACCACAGCGGTGTCAGCGCGCGGTAGGTGGCCAGGCTCTGCCGTTCCGCGGCGGCGGCGGACGCGAGACGCGGAAGGACGAATCCCGCGGAGTAGATGAGAGCGCCGAGCGCGGCGGCCGGCGGGGCGACGGTGGTGGACAGGACGTCCAGGTCGTACCCCAGCCAGCGTGCGACGACCGCGGTGACCTTGGCGAGGGTGAATCCGAGGGCGTCGAGCAGGAGGCCGGCGAGGATCAGCCGGAGGCCGACCCGCAGAAGCCCTGTCACCTCGTCGCGCGCCCACTTCAGGCAGACGGCGCTCAGAACGACGGTGCTCGCCAGATGACCCACGAGGTAGAGACTGATCATCTCGCGCATGTACGGGGTGTTGGCGTAGTACGTGTCCAGGTCGGTGAGCCGCTCCGTGTGGGCGTCCGCGAGGCTGAACAGCAGGACGATGGCGACGATGAGCGTTCCGTAGACGGCGACCGTCATCCGCGTCATCCGCCGTATCCGCTCCTTGGGGCCGCCTCTCCAGTGGATCAGCAGGATGATCAGGGAGCAGCTCAGGGCGGAGATCGAGCCGTAGGTGAGCGGGGCGCCCACGTTGGGGATGCCCGTGGCGTGGTTGACCGCGGCGAGCGTCACCGGAGCGGACCAGAAGAAGCACGTGGCGGCGATGAACGCAGTGGCCCGCGTGGCGTTGGACAGGGGTGAGCGGGGAGTCCTGCGTGGTCGGCGCAGCAGTATGGCGGCCAGAGCCAGAAGGACGGACGCCATATACACGACAAGACTCATCTTTTCGGGGACTCCGTTCAGGTCCGCGGATGTGGGGGGAATCGTGTACTCGGATCCGGGGTCAGAGCGACCGGGCCTCGACGGTATCGGGCTCTCGTACCGTCCGCTCGGACCTCTTCACGGCATCGGCGATCCGGACCAGCGACTCGGCGTCCCGAGGGTGGCAGAGCCGGGTCGGCAGGCGCGCGGGCCCGAGCACAGGGCGGGTGCTGCGCCGTACGGCTGCGGCGATGGTCACGGCCCACGCGGCGGCCGTAGCGCTCTCCGAGTCACCTGTCCTGTCGAGCTCCGTGCAGAAGGCCTCGTCGTAAAGCCTCTCGTCGAAGTGTGATTCGAGCGCCAGGAGACCGTTGTGGACGGTGCTCCAGCGCCAGGTGCCCCACAGGAGCGGGGAACGTGGGCGCTCGACGCGCAGGGCGCGTTCTTTGAGCACCGGGTCCAGCACGGAGTCGAGGGGTGCGAGACGGAAGAAGTCACGCCATGACGAGAGGTGGTGGCCCGCCACGGGAAGGAGGACGCCCACCACGGTGAGCAGTGCGCCGAGGCCGGCGCAGAGGGGCGGGATGGAGGTACCGAGGACCGTCCAGTCCCGGCCGGTCCACCGCGCGATGACGGCGACCAGTTTGGAGACGCTGTACCCGGCGCTGATGACCGTACCGGCGCCGATCGTCAGCAGGCTGGCCCGCAGCCAGGGCAGTCTGCGGACCTCCGCCTCGAAGGCCCAGCGCAGCGACCAGACGGCGCTGACCGTGACGGCCGTCAGATGTGCGACCAGGTACAGGACGACCATTTCGGAGATCCAGGGTGCCGTCGCGTAGTACGTGTCGAAGTCGCTGCGGCGCTCCTCCGTGGCGTCCCCCAGGGTGTAGAGGATCGCGACACCGAGGAGAACGGCCGTGTAGCCGTAGAGCCAGCTGCGTGTCGTGCGGCGCGCGGAGGGGCCGCCCCGCCAGCAGGCGATCAGGATCAGAAGTGTCGCGCTGTACGCGGTGATCGAGGCGTAGGTCAGTGGGGCGGCCAGGTTGGGGACACCGCTGAGCCGGTTGATCACCTCGACCGAACTGGGCGCCCCGAAGAGGAAACACAGCGACGCGAACGCCAGCACCCCGTTGATGGCACGCAGCGAGGGCTCGCTGCCGTTGCGGATCAGGCCCGGCAGTTTCACCAGGAGCCCGATCCACAGCAGGCCGCAGCTTATGTAGTTGATCGACCCACTCATCTCCGGTTCCCCCGATAGCTGAGAGCGTCCGCGATACGGCGGGCGGTCGCGCCCGTGATCACGTCCCGTTCCATCAGCGCCCGCATCTCCTGCCCGACCCGGATGCCGAAGAGTTCCGCCTCCTTCTCGGGGTCCTCGTCGAAGCGCGAACGCGCGGCGGCCGGGTGCGCGCCGTGCGCGTGTCCGGACTTCAGCTCGTCCCAAGCCCCGCCCGCCAGTTGCTCGGGTGTGAAGCCATCCTTCTGCCGCATGTGCCACAGCTCGTGACCGAAGATCTGCGCCTGATGCCAGATGGCCGCGTCCTGTTCGATGATGACGTCGTCACGGTCGACTCGCTCCAGCCACATCCCGGTGGCCTTGAACTCACGCGGAATGTGGACCTTGTGCACCTCGAGCCGGCGATCGCCGCGCCACCGCCTGGCGGACTCGACCAGGGCCTCGAACAGGGCTTCGGGATCTGTCGGCGCTTCCACGTCACCGTCTGCGCCGGCATCGCTGCCGTCCGCCCCGGCATCACCCAGTCTTCCCCGGACCGGAGCGATGAGCGTCTCGGCGAACTGGCGCATCTCCCTGTCGCGCGCCCGTAACCGCTGCCACTGGCGGAGCCGGGTCAGAGGAGTCATCGCCCGCCCCGGTGGTTCGGGACAGCGGCGGCATCACGGTCCGTGCCGGGCTCCTGCCGGTCGGCGGGGACGCGCGGGGGCCGCGGAAGTCGGGGCGCCTCACCGCATCCGGAGATCACGACGCGAGTCCTTCTTCGTCCCGGCCCGCACCGCGGACACCCGGTGCGACAGGCCGGGTGACTGCCTCCGCCCACTGGGCCATCGCCCGCACTCCGGTGGGCGACAGCAGCCCGCGCGCCGCGAGCCGCAGTATCTCGGGCGTACGGAGCTCGGCGAACGGATCCGACCTCGACTCCAGTTCGTGGAGGCGCTGTTGCAGCGCTTCGTCGAGTGCTTCCGGCTCGTCGGCGAAGAAGAACCCGGGCGGCAGGGAGAAGAACCGGCGGAGCCGATCGGCGGACTCCAGGCTGGGTATGCCCTTCTTGCGCCACTCGCTCATCGTCTGACGGGTCACGCCGGCGGCCGCGGCGATCTCTTCGAGGGCGTATCTCTTCCCGTCGGCACGCCGTCGCGTCTCACGGAGGAAGTCGAGCCGCTGCCGTACGCGTTCCGCCACCGAGATGTCCTCGGCCCGCCCGCCCGCCAGCAGGGTCAGTACGACGCTCTCCGGGATCCCCGTCTCGTACGACAGGTCCGCGCTGTCGAGCACCTCGGACAACTCGGCACCTCCCGAGGCGCGTTGGATACGCTCCAGGGTTCCGGCCAGTCTTGCGTAGGCATCGTCTGCTGCCACCGAGCATTCTCCTGCGCGCGTCGCTGATCAGGGGCGGGACGTACGCGAGCGTATCCGCATCCCCTCAACTGGTCGACACGGTCGGGGAAGAGCGCCTCGGTGAGCGGGGTGGGTTGACACCTTATGGGCGTGGGGCGGCAAGGTCACCGCGCGCTGGCAGAAGCCGGCGAGGTGGAGGTTGTCCGCCGACCAGCACAGTGATGCCCTGTAGGGGGTGAGCATGACAGGGCCACCCCTCTCAGTGGCCCGGGGACCGTCCTGCCCGGTGGCCGGTGAGGGCGATCTGAGACGAGCGGTCCAGCTGTTGTCCAGGCACCGGTACCAGACTCCTCATGCAAGGGAAGCGCCCGGCGATTCTGGAGGTACCGTGGATCCACGGTTGGACGGCAGGCTGGCACTGGTCACCGGGGCGACCCGCGGCGTCGGCTTCGCTACCGCGCTGGCTCTGGCACGGGCCGGCGCCGATGTCGTCGGCTGCTACCACGGCGAGGAGCGGACCGCCGAGGACGCCCAGCGAGTCCTGGCGGAGGCGGGCGGTAAGCACCGCATGATCCGGGCCGACGTGACCCGCCCCGACGACGTGGACAGGCTGGTGGGCGCCTGCCGCGAGGCCGGCGCCCCGCTCGGGGTGCTCGTCAACAACGTAGGCGTCGACGCGGTGTCCGCCTTCGCCGATCTCACCGAGGAGGCGTGGCAGCACGTGCTCCAGACCAACCTGACCAGCGCCTACCGGGTCACCCGGGCCGTCCTCGGACTACTCGGCCCCGACGCCTCGGTGGTCTGTGTCGGCTCCTCCGCGGCGGCCCGCGGGGTACCCGGCCGCGCGCACTACGGAGCCGCGAAATCTGGAATCACCGGCATGACGCGCGCCCTGAGCAAGGAACTCGGACCGAAGGGTGTACGGGTCAACGCAGTCGCTCCCGGCATCGTCGACATGGGCCCGGACAGCGGCCTGCCCGCCGAGGTGCGGGCCCGGATGGCCCGGATGTCCGCGCTGGGCCGCCTGGTGACCGCCGAGGAGGTGGCGCAGGCCGTCCTGTTCCTGGCCTGTGACACCGCCCGGTACATCACCGGCGTCACGCTGAACGTCGACGGTGGACTGTAGCCCGACGACTCACTCATTCATTCAACTGCCCCACCCCAACCAGGAGGTTCGCGTGGCCACCGCAGCCATCACCTACAAGATCAAGCCCGGGCACGAGGAGGAGATCGCCGAGATCTTCGCCCACTTCAAGCGGGCGGCCTCGCCGATCCTGCGGGACGAGGCCGGCAAGGAGACAGGCCGGATCAGGGCGACCGCGCTGTTCATCAAGGACGACCACATGGTGCGCTTCATCCAGTTCGACGGGACGCTGGAGGATGTCGGCCGCCACATGGCGCAGCAGGACGGGGTCCGTGAAGCGGAGCGCAGACTCGCCCCGTATCTCGCCGAGCCCCGTGACACCACGACCGTCGAGGGGTTCCTCACCTACTTCCGCAACAGTTCGATGCGCTGCCTGTCGGAACTCTCCGTGGACAGCCTGCCGCCCGAAATCCTCGCCAAGCTGTGACGCCCGCGCGCCACACCCCGCCGTCCACCCGGTCCGCAGCGGTTCGACGCTGCGGACCGTCCTCTCGGGAAGGGTCGTGATGACCGGCCGACACATCGCCTTCACAGGGCTCGGCAACATGGGAAGCGGCATGGCGCTGCGCCTGATCGACTCAGGCTTCCGCGTCACCGTACACAACCGGACGAAGGAGCGAGCGCTGCCCGTGGTCGCGGCGGGCGCGGAATTCGCCGACTCGGCCGCCGAGGCGGTGGCGTCCGCCGGGACGCTGGTGGTCAGCGTGGCCGACGAGGCCGCCGTGGACGACGTCCTCTTCGGTCACGACCGGCTGCGGCCGGGGACCCTGGTGATCAACACCTCCACCGTGTCCCCGGGGTACGCCCGCGACGCGAGCACGCGCGTGGCGAAGGCCGGAGCGCACTGGATCGACGCCTGTGTCATCGGCAATCCGCGTCAGGCCCGCGAGGGTGCCATGCGGGTGCTGGTGTCCGGGGCCCAGGAGCACGTTGCTGCGGCCCGGCCCGTGCTCGAGGCGCTGGGCGGTGTCGTGGCCCTCGGGCCGGTGGGTCAGGCCCCCGCCATGAAGCTCGCGTTCAACCTGCTGCTGGGCGCGCAGGTCGCCTCCCTGGCGGACGCCGTGCGCTACGGGCAGGACGCGGGGCTGGACCGTGACCTCCTGCTGGCGGTCATCGCGGGCAGCGGCTTCAGCTCCCAGGTCATGGCGTTCCGCGCCGAGGTGATGCGCACCGGCGCGTACGAGCCGGCGGCCTTCCGTACCAGCCTCATGCACAAGGATCTGCGCATGGTGCTGGACGACGCCCGGCAGTCGGGCCTGGAGCTGGCGGTGACGGCGAGCGCGTCCCGTTACTTCGAGGAGGCGATCGCCCGGGGCAGGGGTGATGCCGATGCCGCGGTGGTCGGTGAGGCGACCGCCCCGGCGCACGGCTGACGCTGTAGGGCGCGAACGCGAAGGGCGGCGGAGGCCGATGGCCTCCGCCGCCCTTCGGTGATGTCAGTGCCGTTCCCCGGTAAGGCGGTGCCGCACGTACGTCAGCACCGCGCCGGCCGTCGTGAGGCCGTCCAGGTCGTCGTCCGGGATCTCCAGGCCCAGGTCGGCCTCGAGCCGGGTGAACATCTCGTAGACCGCCAGCGAGTCGAGCCCCAGCTCCGCGAACGTGACGTCCATCGCGGAGTCGTCGAAGACGACCCTCTCGTCGGTGCCTACGCAGGCGTCGACGCTCTTCTGGAAGTCGGCCAGCGTGAATCTCCGCACCTTCTCCTCCTTCTCCGAGTAGCCGTCAGGGCAACAGGGCGACCTGGCCGGCGTAGTTGAGACCTGCTCCGAACCCGACGAGCAGCGCCGGATCGCCGCTGCGCGCCGTCCCCTCGCTCAGCAGCCGCTCCATGGCCAGCGGGATCGAGGCCGAGGAGGTGTTGCCGCTGCGGCGCACGTCCGTGGCCACCGCCACGTCCGCGGGCAGACCGAGACGGTCCGCCATGACCTCGATCATCCGCAGGTTGGCCTGGTGCGGGATGAACGCGGCCAGCCGCGCCGCGTCCACACCCGCCTGCGCCATGGCCTGCTGCCCGGCGGGCACGATCCGGCTCACCGCCCACCGGAAGACACCGCGGCCGTCCATCCGCATGTACGGGCGCGGCCGGTCCGGACCGGCCCCGGCCCACTCGCCGTCCATGCGCAGCGCGCCGAGGTGGGAGCCGTCGGCCCCGCGCACGGCCGGTGCGATGCCGGGTTCGTCGGACGGCCCGACGACCACGGCGCCCGCGCCGTCCGCGAAGAGGAACGCGATGGTGCGGTCCTCCGGGTCGACGATGTCGGTCATCCGTTCCGCGCCGACCACCAGTACGTGCGCGGCGCCGCCGGAGGAGACGAGGTCACCGGCGACCCCCAGCGCGTGGCAGAAGCCGGCGCAGGCCGCCGAGAGGTCGAAGGCGCCCGCCCGGTGCGCGCCCAGCGCGTGGGCGACGGTGACCGAGACCGGCGGCGTCTGGAGCAGGTTCGACATGCTGGCAACGAGCACACAGTCGAGCCGGTCGGGTTCCAGTCCCGCGTGGGCGAGGGCTTGGGCGCCGGCCGACGCCGCCATCACGGCGAGTGTCTCGTCGGGGGCCGCGAAGTGGCGGGTGACGATGCCGGAACGGCTCTCGATCCATTCCTCGGTGGAGTCGATGCGGGTACAGATCTCGGCGTTGGTCACCACCCGGCGGGGCCGGTAGGCACCGACGCCGAGGATGCGGCTGTACCGGTGTTCCGGCGCGCGCAGACGTACATTCACCGGCGTTCCCCCTCGGTGGCGGCTCGCGCGGGTGGAGGTGGCGAACCCAGGTAGCGGTCGATGACCGTGCGGTAGTAGGCCGGGTCGGCGACCCGTGCGTGCACGTCCGGCTGCAACCGCGCGAGCCGCTCGACGGACACAGTGTAGGCAGCGGCGGCATGGCGGTACGTCTTGTGCGCGACGGTGCCCAGTGACCGCTCGATGTGGGCCACGATCTCCTCGACGGGCACCGAGGTGCCGGACGCCACGTTGATCACCTGTCTCGGTTCGGCGACGGCCAGCAGGCCGTCGAAGAAGGCGATGGCGTCCCGGACGTCGAGCACGTCGCGGTAGGCGCCGCGGTGCACGACCACCGAGCCGCCGCGGATCTGCTCGGTCAGCGAGGGCAGCAGCTGGTGCGGCCGTTGGCCGGGTCCGACCAGATGGGTCGTGCGGAGGACGAGGTGGTCGGCGCGGGAGGCCGCCAGGACCGCTTCCAGGGCCAGCTTGTGCCGGGCGTAGGCCGATCCGGGGAAGACGGGTTCGTCCTCCCGTCCGCGGCACCCCCGCGCCCCGTACATGCCGGCCGAACTGGTCGAGAGGTACACCAGCCGCCGCCCGTCGGCCGTGCAGCGCCGGATCACCGAATAGAGCAGGTCCGCCTCCCGTGCGAACTGGTCCTCCGAGAGCGATCCGGCGCTCGACACCCCGGCGGCGAACACCACTGTGTCCGGATGGCGGTGCGCGAACGGACGCAGATGCCGGGCGATGAACCCGTCTCCGATGATCTCCATGGGGCGCCGGTCCCTCCTCACGTGTGCCGGGCCTTCGGGGACGAGTCTGGTGCCGGGTGCTGGCAGGTCGCTGGACGGGAGGCGTCTGCCGGGCGGACGGGCGGTCCGTCGCCCGGGACGGGTGGCGAACCGCCCGTCCACGGCGCGTCCAGTGGGACCTGGGACGGTGCGAGCCGGTCACGACTGCTCAAAGAGGGGAGCGATGATGGAGTCACATGCCCGCAGCTTCGAGGAACTGCGCAAACTGGTCGAGGGGGGTTCGCCCGAGGACGCGGCGGCGAGGGCGCAGGAGGCGTTCGGCAGCCCGGACGCCGCCTTGGACGCGCTCTTCGCCCTGTATCAGGGGGCGTTCGTCTCGCAGCGGGCTTCCGGTGCCGCGGGTGAGTTCCGGTTCGACGTCGCGACGTCGGCGGGGACGCGGCAGTACACGGTCTCGGTGGGTGACGGCCGGTGCCGGATCCGCAGGGGCGCGGACACCTCGCCCACCGCCGTCACCACGATCAGCCTGGGCGACCTGCTGTTGCTGTCCACGGGGCTGGCCACCGGATTCGAGCTCAGCACGCAGCGGCGACTGCGCACCGAGGGAGATCTGGCCGCCGCGATCAGTTTCAAGGACTGGTTCGACCTCGGCTGAGAACAGTACGCGCGGGAGGGGAGGCGGATGCCTCCCCTCCCGCGCGCGGGCGATGTCGTGCCCGGTCGTGTGGTCAGCGGCCTGCGGCCAGCTGCTCCAGCAGGGTGACGGTCTCGGCGGGCGACGGCATGGCCGCCATCTCGTCGCGCAGCCCCCGCGCGGCCCGGGTGTAGGCGGAGTCCTCCAGCAGATCGGTGACCGCCTGCCGCAGGCCCTCGACGCTGTTCTGCTTCTCCACGGTGTCCAGAGCGATGCCCGCGCCGACGGCGGCGATCCGGTCGCCGAAGTCGAACTGGTCGAGGAACTGGGGCACGACGAGCTGCGGCAGTCCGAAGGACGTGGCGGTCAGGGCCGTGCCGGCGCCGCCGTGGTGGACGACCGCGTCACAGTGGTGGAGGAAGAGCTGGAGCGGCAGGGAGTCCACCAGGCGCACATTGCCGGGTACGTCTCCGACCAGGGGCAGGTCCGACGACGACACGGCCACGACGACCTCGGTCCGGTCGATGCCGCTGACCGCTTCGACGAGCCGGCGAAGCAGTGGCATGCCGTTGAGCGCGATCGTCTGGTTGCCCAGGGAGACACAGACGCGGCGCACGTCACGCGGCATGTCGACGGCCCAGTCGGGGAGGACACCGGTGCCGTTGTACGGGACGAACCGCAGTGGCTGGGCGCCGCTGATGCCCGGGTACTGGAGGGTGGGCGGGCAGGGGTCCAGGGTCAGGGCCGGTTCGGGCAGGCCGGACTCCAGGCCGAGGCGGTCCGCGGTCCGGGACAGCACCTCTCTGGCCGTCCCGTCGAAGCGCCCGGTCAGTCCGTTGACCCCGAGTCCGTGCCGCACCGAGGGTATCTTCAGGACCCCGCCGGCCAGCCGGCCGGTGAACTCGAACGGCTCGGAGACGATCAGGTCCGGCCGCCAGGCCGTGGCGAAGTCCACGTACCTGTCGACGGCGTACTGGGTGAAGGTGGCCCAGGTGCGCGCGGCTATCGCGGCCATGACCTCACCCTGCCGGCCCCACGCCTCGATGGGCGGCTGGTCGTCGGGCAGTCGCTCGCGCAGCATGGCCAGCTGGTCCAGGTGCTCACCCACCGCGTGGGCGGGCAGGCCCGCTCCACGGATGACGGGTGCCAGGTCCGGCTGGCTGACGACCACGACCTCGTGGCCCGCCGCACGCAGTCCCCAGGCCAGCGGGACCATCAGGGTGACGTGTCCCGGTGCCGGGATGGCTGTCATGAGCACTCGCATGTGATCTCCATAGCGTCGAGGTGATCGCGGGACGTGGGAACGGAGGGCTCGTGATGCTCTCAGGGCGTACTCGCAGGGGACTGGACGCCGGGCGCCGGACGTACCCGGCAGGGGGGCCGCTCAACGGTCCCGGACGGCCAGCACCATCTGTACGCCGGTCCCGGTGAGCATCTCCTCCTGCCCGACGCAGACGGTGAATCCCCGCCGGGTCAGCCCCTCCACGACGGCCGCCAGCCGGCCGTCGTGGTCGTGGACCTCCGCCACGACACGGCGGATCCGGGGCCAGTCGCTCTCTTCGATGCCGTCCAGGACGTCCTGTTCGGCACGCTCCACGTCGATCTTGAGCAGCGCGATCTCGTCGACGCCGTGCTCGGCCATGGCGGCGGTCACGGTGGTGACGTCCACGTGGTACCGGCGGCCCTGGTACATCGTCTCCCCCAGCGCGCGAGCCGTGTCCTCGTCGATGCCGGTGTTGGCCAGATAGGTCATGAGGTGGCGCCGGTCCTCGTCCTCGTCGGGGTAGAGGCTGCTCTGCGCGGGCGACCGCGGATAGTACGTCAGCTCCCCCGTGCCCGGACGGGAGCCGACGGCGACCTGGACGGCAGTGATGCCGGTCCCGTGCCGGCGCGTGTTCTCCCGCAGGCAGGCGAAGCAGTCCTCGGCCGGTTCGAAGGAGTACACCCGCAGGCCCGGGACAAGGTCGGAGAAGAACAGGGCGGCGAGCCCCAGGTTCCCACCCACGTCGAAGACGACGTCCCCGGCCGCGAGGCCCTCCACGCCCCTGGCGTACAGGTCGTTCCCGGTGACCTCGTGCCACAGCACGGCCGCCTGGTTGGGATCCGGGGCCACGATCCTGCGGCCGTCGGGAAGTGCGATCTCGTGGGCGGCGTCCGTGCGTTCCGCGTCCGTGTCCGGCATCCGCTTCTCCTCGTGCTGTCCGCTGTCCTCGGGTTCGCGTGTGGGTGATGTCAGCTGCCGTACGTCTCACGCAGGTACCGTGCCGGTGCACGGCTGTCGCCGGGGCCGACACGGCACCCGAGGTAGCCGTCGGGCCGGATGAGCAGCGTCTCGCCCTCGGCCAGGGCGTACGGGTCCGCCGGGTTGCCGGCGGCCGTGGCGGCGGGTCGCGCGCTCCGCACCCCGTGCGGCAGGCCGGTCCGCGGTACGGCGGCGACGGACACCCAGTCACCGTGGCGCAGTTCGTCGTAGAGGGTGGTGGGGTTGCCGTCCGCGCCGGTGAGCGCGATCTGGGGGGCACGGTCACCGGCCCTGGGACCGGGGCGTTCGGCCCACTGGCGGCTGAGCGTGCTGTCCCGGTAGTCCACGGCCTGGTCCGACCGTGCCTGCTGCTGCCTGCGGACTCCCACGGTGACGGCCTCGGGGGTCGGTGGGGTGCCGACGCCTCCCCAGAACGAGCGCTCGGTGCGGCGCAGCAGGCTGTGGGCGACCGGGAGCCGTTCGGCCGCGTAGGTGTCCAGCAGTCGTTCGCCGGCGCCGCCGACGACGGCCGCGAGTTTCCAGCCGAGGTTGAATGCGTCCTGAATGCCGGTGTTCATCCCCTGGGCGGTGACCGGCATGACGGTGCGGGCGGCATCGCCGACCAGCAGGCAGCGGCCGTACCGGAACGAGCCGGCGACGCTGTTGTGCAGCCGCACCCGCCAGCTGTGGCGGGGTGACCGGAGCCGGATGTCCGGCACCCCGGAGAGCTTGCGGACGTACGCCTCGACCTCGTCCACGGACGGGTCGCTCCGGTCCCCGGGGTCCGGGTCGGCGACAGCCGCGAAGAGCCGGCGCCGGCCGTCGGGCAGGGGCAGGTCGCCGAGGAACCCGTCCGCGGTCAGGTGGAGGTGGGCCTCACCGGCGCCGTCGCCGGGCAGGCCGTGTGCGACGGCGTCCACCTGGACGAGCTGGGTGCCCGTGAAGCGCCGGGTGTGCCAGGGTACGCCCAGTGCCTCCCGAACCATGCTGTGGGAACCCTCGGCGGAGACCACCCACTGGGCCCGGACGATCTCGCGGGTTCCCGTGGCGCGGTCCAGAGTGAGGGTCACGCCCTCGGCGTCCTGTTCCAGGCCGGCCGCGCGCACGCCGCGCTCGACCTCGGTGCCCAGGTCCCGCAGCCGCTCCGTCAGGGCCCGCTCGGTCTCCTGCTGGCCGATCAGCAGCGGCAGCGGATACGGCGTGTTCCCCTCACGCAGTTCGACGGCCAACTCGGGGCCACCGAACGGGTGGTAGACCCTGCGCCGGTAGCTCACCGCCCGTGACGCGAAGTCGGCCATGGGCAGGCCCATCAGATCGAGCGTCTCCAGGGTTCGCTGCCACAGGGTACAGCCCCGCGTGCCCGGGCGCGGTTCGGCCCTGCGGTCCACCACCCGGCACTTCACGCGCCGTCTGGCGAGTTCGACCGCCACGGACAGCCCTACGGGGCCCGCCCCCACCACCACCACTTCAGTCGCCGCCACCATGACCGTCATGCCTCCTCACTGGATCCCCCGCCACAGCGGAGCCGGCCTGCGCGGCCCGGACCGGACCGGCCGGGGCTCCATGGACACCCGTCCGCTCCTCGCCTACGGTGGACCGCGACCGGCTTCCCACGGCCCTGTCGGCGAGTCCCTGTCAGTGCGGCGCACAGGTTGACGCGGATCTCCGGAACCGCGTTCCCAGCCTCACCCGAGGCGCTGGACGCTCGATCGACGCGCGATGGCAGCGCGCGATCCACAGGAGGACTCCCATGGGCCGAACCATCTTCCGCAACGTGCGTGTCTTCGACGGGCAGTGTGTCCGTGCCGAGGACACCGTCGTCGTCGCCTCCGGCCGGATCGAGGCGGTCGGCAGCGAGCTGCCGGTACCCGGCGGCGCCGAGGTGGTCGAGGGCGGCGGACGCACCCTGCTGCCCGGACTCATCGATGCCCACACCCACGTGGTCGGGGACGCCCTGCGGCAGGCGCTGCGGTGGGGCGTCGGCACCGAACTGGACATGGCCAACTTCCCCGACGCGGTCGCCGCCGCGAAGAAGGAGCAGGACGGGCCGCTCGGCTCTTCGATCGCCGACCTCAGGTCCGCCGGCTGCGCCGCCACCGTGCCCGGCGGCCACGGCTCCGCGCGCTTCCCGGACATCCCGACGCTCACCGAGCCCGAGGAGGCGGCCGGTTTCGTCGAGGCGCGCGTCGCCGAGGGCTCGGACTACATCAAGGTGCACTACGACGACGGCCAGGTCTCCGGACGGATGCACGGCACCGAACTGCCGGTCATCCGCAAGGCCACCATGGCGGCCGTCATCGCGGCGGCCCGGGACCGCGGCCTGCTCACCATGGTGCACACCGGGACCGTACGGGCCGCTCTCGACGCGGTGGAGGCCGGCGCGCACGGGCTCGCCCACCTGCTCGTCGACGAGGCGCCCGGGCAGCGGTTCGGGGAGGCGCTCGCGCGGCACGGGGTCTTCGCCGTGCCCACGCTGACCATGGTCGAGTTGTTCTCCGGCAGCCCCGCGCTCGGCACACTAGCCGACGACGAGACCGTGGCGCGCCATCTGTGCGCGCCGGACCGGGAACTGCTGGAGCGGCACCGGAGGGGCGCGGCACGGCGGCTCGGCGTCGACCTCGGTGCCGCGCAGGCCGCCGTCCGCTCGGCCCACGCCGCGGGCGTACCGCTGCTCGCCGGGACCGATTCGGTGATGTGGTTGCACGGCATCGGACTCCACCGCGAGCTGGAGCTGCTGGTCCAGGCCGGACTCACTCCGTGTGAGGCGCTCACCGCGGCGACCGCGACTCCCGCGGCGGTCTTCTCCCTGACCGACCGGGGCAGGATCGCGCCGGGCCTGCGCGCCGATCTCCTCCTGGTCGACGGCGACCCCACACGGGACATCCGGGCGAGCCGGGCCGTGTCCGGCGTGTGGAAGCGCGGGGTCAGGGTCGTGCGGCAGCCCGTCGAGGACGCCCGCGGCTGAGCCGTCCGCCGGACCGACGCCCGCACCGCGCCGTGTCCAGCCGGAGTCCAGCGGCACGGGCGACCGTGGCCGGAGCGCCGGTCCGGCGCCGTGCGCCCACACCCTGCGGCGGGCACCATCCCGAGTGACGGAGCGGACGATGTCCACGATCCTCCTGGCCACCCTCGCGGCCAGCGGCCATGTCAATCCCTGCGGCCCCGTCGCAGCGGAGCTGACCGCCCGCGGGCACCGTGTCCTCTGGTACACAGGCGCCCGATATGCGGACCGGGTGGCGCGCTCCGGTGCCGAGTACGCGCCCCCGGAGCGGGGCGCGTTCGTCGACCTGGACCGGTTGACCGACGAGCACCCCGAGTTCCTCGCGCTCCCACCGCAGGCCCGCGGGGCGTGGTTCACCGAGCAGGTCTTCGTCCGGCCGGTGCCGGGCCAGTACGAGGACCTGCGCACGCTGATGGCACGGCACCGGGCCGATGTCCTGCTCGCCGACTCCACACTCGTCGCCGCCTCCCTGATGCACGAGCTGCACGGGGAGTTGTGGGCGACGATCAGTGTGGCGCCGCTGGCGATCCCGGATCCGCTGGTGCCGCCGTTCGGCAAGGGCTGGCCGCCGGGCGGGCAGCCCTGGCGGCGGGCACGGCGCCGGTACGCCGAAGCGGTCGAACGCCGCCGCTTCCCGGAGCCGTTGCGGCTGATGAACGTCATCCGCGCAGACCTCGGCCTGCCGCCGCTCCGCAGCAGTCCGTTCGACGCCAATCTCACCCCTTACCTGTACGCGCAGGCCACCGTGGAGGAGTTCGAATACCCGCGGGCCAGGCTGCCCGAGCAGGTGCGGTTCATCGGGCCGCTGCTCCCCGCCCCGCCGCCCTCCGGCCCGCTCCCGCCCTGGTGGCCGGAGCTGGCCGCGGGCCGGCCGGCGGTCCTGGTCACCCAGGGGACGGGCGCCCGCGACCTGGGCGAGCTGGTGGTGCCGGCCGTCCGGGCGCTCCGGGACCAGGACATCACCGTCGTCGTGACCACGGCGGGCGCCTCCCATGAGGCGCTGCGCCCCGGCTCGCTGCCGGCCAACGTCCACGTCGAACCGTTCTTGCCCTACGCCCGGTTGATGCCGCACCTGGACGCCGTGGTCACCAACGGCGGGTACGGCACCGTACAGCTCGCGCTCGCGCACGGCGTCCCGATCGTGGCCTCGGGCGTGACCGAGGACAAGCCGGAGGTGTGCGCACGGATCGCGTGGAGCGGCACCGGCGTCGACCTGCGGCGGCGGCGCCCGCCGGAACCCCTCCTCGCCGCGGCCGTGCACCGCGTGCTCACCGACCCCGCGGTCCGGCGGGCGGCGTCCGCGATGCGTGCCGCCTTCGCCGGACGCCAGGCGCCACGGGAACTCGCGTCGCTGCTCGAGCGGCTGATCGAGACCCGCCGTCCGGTGACGGCGCCCGGCGGGTGACATCCCGCCCGCCAGTGCCGCCGTACGCCCCGACACCGTCAGGAGACCCACGTGACGAACGACCACCCGCCGCTGCCGTTCCCCTTCCCGTCCGCCGAACCGTGGCATCCGGCACCGGAGTTCGCAGAGCTGCGCGAGACGGACGGCATGCGACGCGTGACCCTGCCCACCGGGGACCGGGCCTGGATCGCCGCTCGCTACGAGGACAACCGGCGCCTGCTCTCGGACCCCCGCTTCAGCCGGGCCGCCGCCGCGCGGGCCCACGCCCCCCGGGCCCGGCACACCGCACTGGAGGCCCGCTCGCTCACCACCATGGACCCGCCCGAACACACCCGGCTGCGCAGGATCGCCATGCGGGCGTTCACCACCCGGCGGGTGGACCTGCTGCGGCCGGGCATCCGCCGCACCGTCGGCGGGCTGCTGGACGCCATGGCGGCGGCCGGCCCGGGCGCCGATCTCGTCTCGGCGGTGGCCAGGCCCCTGCCGGTCATGGTGATCTGCGAAGTGCTCGGAGTGCCCGCCGGGGACCAGGAGCGGTTCGGAACCTGGGCTAAGGACTACCTGAGCGTCACCGACCGCACGGCCGGGGAGATCGAGGCCGCCGCAACGGCGCTCAAGGACTACCTGGCCGGTCTGATCGTCGAGAAGCGGCGCCGGCCCGGCGCCGGGGTGCTCAGCGACCTGGCCAACGCACCCGAGGAGGAGCGGCTGGACGAGGAGGAGCTGGTGACGTTCGGGGTGACCCTGCTGGTCGCCGGGGTGGAAACGGTCGCCCATGAGATCAGCGGCGGCGTCCTGGCTCTGCTGGAGCACCGGCACCAGTGGGACCGGCTGCGCGAACAGCCCTCGCTGCTCGACGGCGCGGTGGAGGAACTGGTCCGCTACACCCCGGCGGCGGTCAGCGGCGGCACCGTCCGCATAGCCCTGGAGGACGTCGAACTGGGCGGCGTTCTGGTACGCCGGGGGGAGGCGGTCCTGCCGGCCGTGATCTCGGCGGACCGGGATGCCGCCGTGTTCACCGGCCCCGACGAGCTGGACGTGACGCGGCACCCAAATCCGCACCTCGGCTTCGGTCACGGCCCCCACCGCTGCCTCGGTGCTCAGCTGGCCCGCGCGGAGCTGAGCATCACCCTGGGCGGGCTGATCGCCCGGTTCCCCGGGCTGCGCCTCGCCGTGCCCGTGACGGACCTGGAATGGGAGCTGCGCACCATGCAGCGGGGGCCGAAGGCCCTGCCTGTCCTGTGGTGAGCCCCGGGCGGGAGGGGTGAGGGCGGCGGGGAGAGGAACACCCTCTCCCCGCCGCCCTCACCCCTTGCTGCGGCGTGCCCGCACCGGGGCCGGCCGCCCGCACGCGGCCCGCCGTCACTCGTAGCAGTCGTCCGGTCCCGTGCGCAGTACCGGCCACTGCCGGGCGTCGTGCCCGCGCACGAGCAGCGCGTCCTCCGCCTTCGCCAGTGCGACCAGTTTGCGGGTGCTGGCGCGCACCGCGGACTCGTTCACGTCGAAGGGGGTCACGGCCCGGGCCTCCGGGTCGAGATGCTCACCTGACGGGATGGCGTCACCCGCGAGCAGCACGGCGCCGGTCCGGGGCAGTCGTACCAGGACCGACTGGTGGCCCTCGACGTGCCCCGGGCTCTCCACGAGGTCCAGACCGGGGAGCAGCTCCGTGTCGCCGTCGACCAGCCGGTACTTCAGATGGGGCTGGTCCCAGGCGGCCCTGGCCATCTCCACCCGGGCCGGCACGCCCGCCCTCGCCCGCTCGTAGTGGCCGCGCTGGATGACGAACTCCGCGTCCGGGAAGAGGTCGTGGTTGCCGGCGTGGTCCGGATCCAGGTGGGTGCAGACCACCAGCGCGATGTCGGCGGGGCGCAGTCCGACGGCCGCGAGCCTGGCCTCCACGCCTTCGTCCGGCCCGACGGTGACGAAAGCGCGGGGGCCCGACGCGGTCCGCGGAAAACCGGTGTCGACGAGCACGTTGGTGCCGTCGTCGGCCTGGACGAGGTAGCCGGGCACCGGCGCACCGACCGGGTTGGTGCCGAGTTTGAACAGGTGCAGTCTCATCCCGCGCTCCCCGTCGTCGTGGTGGACCCCGCCGTGGGGCGAGGGGCGGCCGGGCGGCCGAGGAACGTGCTCAGCGTGCCGGTCAGGGCGGCACCGGGGGCGGATCCGTCGAAGCGCTCCAGTACGTAACCGTCCGGGCGGACGAGGACCGCCCCGGTCGGTGGCACCCCGTGAACCTCCGCCCACCGGCCCAGCGGATCGGCCAGGCCGTGGGTCCCGATGCGGTGGGCCGTCACGAGGGGTGAGAGACGGCGGGCGGCGTCGTACCAGTGCCCGCCCCGCTCCCCCGCCACCAGGACGATGCCCCTGCCGTCGTACAGGTCCAGGGTGGAGATCCGGTTCCCGTCGTGCTCCAGCCACATGTGCGGTGCCCGTGTGCCCGGCGTGCCCGTGAGCCGTCGCACGAGTACGCCGTCGTCGGTGGTGGTGCCGGGCACCGGGTATCGGCAGCCGAGCGCCACCGCGTGGTCCGGCAGGATCGTTCCGGCCGGTGCCGTCGCCTTGCGGCCGGGGCGGTCCAGGGAGCGGAGCACCGCCTGCTCCACCGTGGCCCGGGCGGCGGGCAGCCGTTCGCTCTCGTAGGTGTCGAGCAGGTGCGCGTGCGCGTCGCCGCGCAGGACGGCGGCGAGCTTCCAGGCGAGGTTGTGGGCGTCCTGGACGCCGGTGCCCGAGCCGAAGGCGCCTGTGGGCGGCATGGCATGAGCCGCGTCGCCGGCCAGGAAGATCCGCCCGTGGCGGAATCTTCCTGCCACCAGTGCCGCGGCATCCCACGGCTGGGCCCCCAGGATCTTCACCGGCAGCTCCGGTACACCGGCCGCGGCCCGCACGGCCGCCTCGCACCGCTGCTCGTCCCAGGGCCCCCGGTTCGAGCCGAGCGGCACGTGCAGCAGCCAGCGGTCCTTGTTGTTGACGGGGAGCAGTCCCGCGGTGACGTCGGCGTTGTGCACGTAGGCCATCAGGAAGCGCCTCTCGCCGAGGACCTCGGTGAGATCGGCGCGGAAGTGGATGTTGAGGTACCGGGCCAGGACGCCCCGCCCGGACCGGGGGATGCCCAGTTCCCCCCGCAACGGGCTGGCGGCACCGTCGGCCGCCACCAGGTAGCGCGCCCGCACGGTGTACCGCTCGTCGGTGGCCAGGTCGCGTACGGTGGCCGTGACACCGTCGGCGTCCTGGACGTGGGCGATCAGCTCGTGCCCGAAGCGCAGGTCGGCCCCGGCCTCCTCGGCGCGTTCGCGCAGCAGCGGTTCCAGTTCGTCTTGTTCGCACAGGGTCCATCCGGTGGGGCTCAGGTCCTCGGTGCCGTCGTCCAGGTAGCCCGGCAGGAACTCCCTCTGCCGGTGGCCTGCGAGCGAGTCGAGCTGGACGATGCCACTGTTGTCCGCCAGGGCGCGGGCGGACTCGGTGGCCCGTATCCGCTCCTCGAGTCCGACCTGCCGGAACAGCTCCATCGCCCGGACGTTCACGCCTCTGGCCCGGGGGTGGGCCGAGGTACCCGGACGGCGTTCGACCAGGAGAGGCCGTTGGCCCTGCCAGGTGAGGAACACCGCCGCGGACAGGCCGACGAGTCCTCCCCCCACGACGAGCACGGGGGTTCGTACGTCTGTCATGTCTCTCCCTCTCAGGATGCGTCCGGGCGTCGTGCCGACCGGGTCGTCCGGGCGGTGGCGCGAACGGCGCTCAGCAGGGCTGCCTGGCGCAGGATCTGCGTGTACTCCTCCTCGCGGGCCGCTGCCGGACCACGGCTGAGGTGCGCGAAGTGGTCGGCTGCACGGGCGAACTGGTCCTCGGCGCCGAGCACGAAATGCTGGAGGTGGTCCTGCCGGGCCAGCCGCGTCACCGGCCGGGCGGTGGCCGGTGGGGAGAAGGGCTGTTCGAGGACAAGCCGCCCCGTGCTGCCCCACAGGGAGCAGTGGCTGCGGTAGCTGTGCTCGAAGCCGAAGCTCAGCTCGGCCGTGGCACCGCGGGGCGATGCCAGCAGGGCGCTCCCGGACACGTCCACCCCTCGCTCCCGGTCCAGGCGCAGGGTCGAGCCGACCACCTCCAAGTCGTCGCCCAGGTACATCAGGGCCGCCCGTACCGGATAGGCTCCGACGTCCAGCAGCGCTCCGCCGCCGAGGTCCGGCCGGTAGCGGATGTCTGCCGGTGGCCGCGGCGGAATGCCGAACGATGCCTGGAGAACTCTGAGTTCGCCGATCTCGTCGCCGTCCAGTCGTCGTCGGGCAGCCGCGTGCTGGCCGTGGTGGACGAAGGCGAAGTTCTCCATGAGCGCCAGCCCGCGCTCACGTGCCAGGCCGACCACCTCGTGCGCCTGGGCGAGCGTGGCGGTCGCGGACTTCTCCACCAGCACGTGCTTGCCCGCCTCCAGGGCACGGAGCGTCCACCGGGCGTGCAGGCCGGTGGGCAGGGGGATGTAGACCGCGTCGATGTCGGGCCGGGCGAGCAGCCGCGCGTAGTCGTCGACGGCCTCGCAGCCGAACCGCGCGGCGAAGAGTGCGGTCCTTGCGGGGTCCCGGCCGGCGATCGCGGTGACGCGTACGCGGGATCCGGCGGCCATGGCGGGCAGCATCCTGCGTGCGGCGATGTCCGCGCATCCGAGCACGCCCATGGTGACCGGTGCCCTGCCGGTCCGCTCCCCGGGAGGGGTGCCGCTCACCGGACGCCGTCCCACAGCGATTGCAGGCAGGAGATGAGCGTGCGGGCCTCGACGCTGACGTACGTCCCGTACCTCAGCAGGCGCTTGAGTTGACGCAGCGTCACCCAACGCATGGTGTCGGACTCGGCGACGGGAAAGTCGTCACCGGCCTCGACCACGAGGTAGCGGTTGTCGCGCCGGTAGAACCTGCCGCCCTCCTCGGGGAGCACGGCGTCGAACCGGATCTGTGCGGGGTCGGCGCCCAGCACGTGATCCAGCATCGGGGCCCGCTCGCCGGGCGGCAGCGCGCGCCAGTCGCGCGAGACGCAGCTCACGGTCGGCGCCAGCTCGATGCCGTCGCGGAGTCCGGGCTGCGCCTTTCCCCGCACCAGCACGTGCAGGACACCGTCGATGCGCCGGACCACGAACGCCGCGACGCCCTGGCCGGGGAACTCCAGCATCGGCTGGGTCCAGTGAGTCACCTCCCGGGTGCCGGCTCTGACCGAGACGGCGATCACCCGGTGGCACCGCCCGGAGGGCTCGCTGATGGCGTCCTCGCTCCGCCGCCAGCCCACCAGCGCGCTCAGGGGGATCAGCCGGGCGGACCGGGGGGTTCCCGTGCGCAGGTCGGTGAGCCAGGTGAGCAGTTCCAACTCGTCGTGGCGGACGGACTCGCCGGGGCTCAGGGAGCGGGTCAGTGCCTCCTGGAACGGATCGGCGCGAGGCACCGCGGGACCGCCGCCGGGTGTCGTCTCCGGGCCGAGCGGCAGGCAGGCCAGCACGGTACGGACGTCCATGTTGACCACGTGATCGAGACCCATCAGGGCGTGGACCTGACCGAGCGTCATCCAGCGGTGGCCACGGCCCGCGGCGACGTCCTCGAAGACCTCGACGGCCATGTTGCGGTTGCGTTTGTGCAGGAAGCTGTCGCCCTGCTCGGACTGGAGCGTGTCCACCAGGACCCGGCCCCGGCCGGGGCCGGTGAAGTGCTCCAGATAGCGGGTGCCGCCACCGCGGTGGACCCGGGTGTAATTGCTCCGGGTGGCCTGGACGGTGGGGCCCAGCTGCACCAGTCCGGTGTTGCCCGGTTCCATCTTGGCCTGCATGAGCAGGTGCGGCACGCCGTCGAACTCGCGGACCAGGATGCCGAGGATCCCGTGTTCCGGCTGGCTGATGATGGGCTGGTTGAAGCCGCCGGCGGGCCAGTCCTCGCCGGTCACCCGCAGTCCCTCGACGGTGAAGAACCGCCCGCTGCGGTGCACGAGGTTGCCGGTCTCCTCGTGGAAGCTCCACTGGTCCAGCTGGGCGAAGGGGATGCGGGAGACGGCGAACCCGCCGTCGCGGCGCTCGCGTGCCAGCCAGGGCAGCACCACGTCCTCTGTCGGAAGACCGGGGCTGTCCCTGACGGCCGCTGATCGGGCCAGCCGTTCGGCCAGGGACGCGGCGGCCCTCCACCGGGTGCCCGGCGCGGCGGTGTGCGGCATGGTGTCTCCTTCGGTAGATCGGCCGGCCCCGGCCTCAGTAGTTCAGCCGGACCCGGCTGTGGTCGCCCACGATCAGCTGGTTGCCGCGCGGCGTCGGAGCCGCGGGGGACACCTCCACGTCCCTGCCGATGAGCGAGTTGTGGATCCGGCGCACCCCGCTGATGGACGAGCGGTCCATGACGATGGAGTACTCGATCTCCGTGTGGTCCAGCCGGCACCCGGCGCCCACCGACGTGAACGGGCCGATGTAGCTGTCCTCGACCACCGTGCCCGGGCCGATGGAGAGCGGGCCCACCAGCCTGGAGCGCAGTACGACGGTGTCCTCGGCGATGTCCAGCCGCCCGATGACCTCGCTGTCGGCGTCCACCGTTCCCCGGATGCGCGGCTCGACGGTCTCCAGGACCATGCGGTTGCACTCGAGCATGTCCTCGACCTTGCCCGTGTCCTTCCAGTAGCCGGTGATGATGTGCGAACGCACGTCGGCACGCTGGACGATCAGCTGCTGGATGGCCTCGGTGATCTCCAGCTCGCCCCGGAGGCTGGGCCGCAGCCTTGCGACGACCTGGTGGACGGCCGGGGTGAACAGGTAGATCCCGGCGAGGGCGAGGTCGCTCTTGGGGTGGCTGGGTTTCTCCGCCACGCCCACCACCCGGCCGTCGGCGTCCAGTTCGGCCACCCCGAACTGCGTGGGGTCGGCGACCTTGGTCAGCAGGACCTGCGCGTCGGGTCGCTGGGTCTGGAAGTCGGTGACGAAACCGCGTATGCCGTCGATGACGAAGTTGTCCCCGAGGTACATCAGGAAGTCGTGGTCGCCGAGGAACTCGCGGGCGATCAGCACGCAGTGCGCGAGGCCCAGCGGCGCCTCCTGCGGGATGTAGGTGACGGACAGGCCGAATGCGGACCCGTCGCCCACCGCGCGGCGCACCTCGGCCGCCGTCTCGCCCACGATGATGCCGACATCGCGGATGCCGCTCTCGCGGATGGCCTCCAGACCGTAGAAGAGGACCGGTTTGTTGGCGATGGGGACGAGCTGCTTGGCGGAGGTGTGGGTGATGGGCCGCAGCCGCGAGCCGGTGCCTCCGGCGAGGACGAGGGCCTTCATCGCGCACCCGCCCCGGACGGCTGCCAGACGGCCGGGTCCTCCGTGACCGGACGGCGTCCCAGCAGGGGCTCCCACCACTCGGGGTGGTCGCGGTACCACCGGATGGTCTCCCGCAGGCCGGCGCCGAACGCGACGGTGGGCCGCCAGCCCAGTTCCCGCCTGATCCTCGTCGAGTCCAGCAGGTACCGGCGGTCGTGTCCCGGCCGGTCCGCCACGGTCGTCTGGAAGGAAGCGGGCAGTCCCAGCTCGCCGAGCACCGCGTCGGCGATGTCCTGGACGCTCGCCTCCACTCCGGTGCCGACGTGGTAGGTCTCCCCCGGCACCCCGTCGGCCAGCACCATGTCGATGGCCCGGCAGTGGTCGAGGACGTGGATCCACTCCCGGCGGTGGTGCCGGGAGGCGTACACGGGCAGGCTCCTGCCGCGCAGGGCGTTGGTGACGAACAGCGGGATCACTTTCTCCGGGAACTGGAGCGGGCCGTAGTTGTTGGCGCAGTTGGTCACCGTGACGGGCAGCCCGAAGGTCTCGTGATAGGCCCGCACCGCGTGGTCGGCGCCGGCCTTGCTGGCGTTGTACGGAGTACGCGGGCGGTAGGGGGAGTCCTCGTGGAAGGCGTCCGTGCTGTCGAGCGCGAGGTCCCCGTACACCTCACAGGTCGAGATGTGGTGGAACCGTTCCACCCCGTGGCGCAAGGACGCCTCCAGGAGTCGCTGGGTGCCCATGACGTTGGTGCGGAAGAACCTGCCGGGGTCCAGGACGGCGAGGCTGTTGTGGGATTCGGCGGCGAAGTTCACCACGGTCCGGACGCGGTGGTCGCGCAGGACCTTCGCCACCCGGTCACCGTCGCCGATGTCGGCGTGCACGAACACGATCCCGTCGCGCACACCGGCGAGGTTCTCCTCGTTCCCGGCGTAGGTGAGCGCGTCCAGGGCGACGACGGTGTCGTCGGGATGCTGTTCGCGCCAGTAGTGGACGAAGTTGGCACCGATGAAACCCGCCGCACCGGTGACGAGCAGGGTGCGGGAGGGAGCGGCAGTGGACATCAGGGGGCTTCTTCCTTGTCGGAGCTTTCCGCGGGCCACCGCAGGTCCCGGCTCAGTTCGCTGATCAGTGACCGTTCGGCGGAGGTCGCCTCGCCTTCGCAGGTGAGGCGCTCGGGGGACCCCGGGGGCGGCTCGGCCAGGGTCGGGGTGCCGTAGTGACTCAGCAGGAAGGCGGCCGCGGCGGGACTCAGGTGGAAGTCCTGCCACGGGGGCAGGGGGAAGTACGCCGCCCCCAGTGTCTGGAATCCCTCGGACACCCCGCGTCCCACAGCGCGCAGCAGGCGACGCATCACGGCTTCCTTTCCGTGCCGCGGACGGCGGCTCACGACTCGGTGAACGAGGCCGCGTCCCGGACCTCGTAGATGCCGTAGTGCCGGCTGCCGCCGCGGTCCTGGTACCGGCGCAACGGCGAGGTCTGCGAGCGGTGGGCGGCCCCCTGTTCCCAGTCGCGGAACGACTGGGCGTCCTGCCAGTAGCTCAGGACGGCGAAGATGCCGTCCTCCCCTTGGAGGGTGGAGTGGAGCAGTTCGCTGCGCAGCAGGCCGGGCACCTCGGCGAGGTCCTCGTTGATACCGAGGAAAGCGGCCTCGAGAGGGGCGGCTCCCTCCTCGGGGGCCCGGCAGTACACGATCACCCGGATCTCGCGGTTCATACCGCCGCCTCCGCCGAGGGCAGGTGGTGGACGACCCGCATGGTGGACATGGAGCCGCCGGAGCGGTACGGGTGGAGCCTCTCGCGGTGCTCGACGTGCTGCTCGCTGTGCTCGAAGGCGCGGAAGCCCTGCTCGTCGGTCCAGTCGCTGATGATGAAGTAGACGTGCTCCTCCTCGGTCGAACGCAGCAGCCACTGACCCAGGTTGGCCGGGTCGGCGGTGACCGCGTGGCCTATCTCCAGCCAGGTCCGCTCGAAGTCGGCTCCCATGCCCGGGTGTGTCTGCACGCACAGCAGGACCCGGAAGACGCCGTCGGCGCGCTCCATGTCAGATCCCTCCGTCGACGTGGATGGTCTCGCCCGTCAGGTAGCCCGACGCCGAGCCGGCGAGGTAGACGACGACCGAGGCGACCTCGGCGGGAAGTCCGAGCCGGCCGAGCGCGGTCATGTGGCGGTACCTCTGCTGGAGGGCCTCGTACTCCTCGGGCGGCAGCTTGGCCGCCTCCTCGGTCTCGATCACGCCGGGGGCTACGACGTTGACGCGGATGCCCCGGGGCCCCAGCTCCTTGGCCAGGGAGCGGCTGAGCCCGATCACGCCGGCCTTGCTCGCGGTGTAGTGGGCCCGCAGCGGAAGGCCGACCGTGGCGACCCGGGAGCCGATGTTGATGACCGAGGCCTTCTCGGTGAGCAGCGGCAGTGCCTTCTGGGTGATCAGGAAGGGCGCGGTGAGGTTGGCGTCGAGGATGCGCCGCCACTCCTCGAGGGACAGCTCGGCGAAGGGCACGTGGGAGATGACTCCGGCGTTGTTGACGACGGTGTCGAGCCTGCCGAACCGGATCCTGCACTCCTCCAGCAGCCGGTCCACGTCCTCTGGGCGGCCGACGTCGGCTTTGACCACGTGGTGGTCGCCGGGCAGTTCCTTCAGGACGCGGACGAGGCTCTGGGCGTCGTCGTTGTCCTGGCGGTGGCAGGTGAGGACGTCGGCGCCCGCGGCGGCCAGGGCCAGTACCACGGCCCGGCCGATTCCTCGGGTGCCTCCCGTGACGAGCACGTGCTGCCCGTCCAGCGACAGGTTCATCGGGGCGTCTCCAATCGTCTTCGGTTCACAGGGAGAGTGCGGCGCCGACGGCGTTGGCCAGCAGTGCCGCGACCGCGAGCGCGGTCCTGACGAGGTTCCAGTTGCGCCATCGCACCCGGGGGTCGAGCCGGTCCCAGTCCGGCGGTACGGCACCCGGTTCGAGGGAGCCGACCCACTTGTTGATCGGCACGTTCCTGGTGACGGACACGACGATCGCACCGAGGAGCAGAACGCCGGCGGTCCCGGCGGCGGCCGGTACCCGGCCGGTGCCCAGGGCGGCCAGGGCGGCGTCGGAGAGCATCGCGGTGATCATGCAGATCGGCATGAAGGGGTCGAAGCGGGTGACCAGGAACTGGTGCACCGGGACGTAGCGCTCGACCGGAAGGCTGAGGAGCAGCGGGGCTCCTCCCAGCGAGGCGATCATCAGTCCGCCGGCCGCCATCCCGCTCCCGACCAGGGCGAGCGGCAGCAGGATCTGGTTCATGACCCGGAACCGGTCCGCCGGCCGGCCGCCTGCTCGACGAGCTTCTTGATCCGGGCCATCTGCACCTTGGTGTTGGCGTCGAGGTGCGCGGCCATCGCCTCGTCGTCGAAGGGCATCGCGGGCCGTACGTGGAACTCCTGGACCCAGCGCATCCGCACGCCGCCGTCGGTCTCCCGGTAGTCCCAGGCGATGTCCATGAACTCGAACGGGCCCGTCTCGACCCGGTGGGCGCGTACGGTGCGGGTCGCGGGGTCCGGCTTGCGCAGGGAGACCCAGCTCCAGACCTTGCCGTCCTCGTCGGGGTGCATGGTCAGCCGGAAGCGGATGGTTCCGTCCGGCGCCCGGTCCAGGATCTCGGCCGAGGCGTACTCGTCGAAGAGCTGCGGCCAGGACTCTATGTCGTTGGTCATCCGCCACACCAGTTCCATGGGCGCGTCGACGACCACGGAGTTCTCTGTCCGTGCGGCCATGTGTCAGCGTCCTTCCGGGAGGTGGTGGTCGATGTAGTCGAGGACGGCCCGGGGGGTCGTCATCAGCTCCATGTGCTCGTCGGGGACGGGAACGCCCAGGTCGTTCTGGATGCGGGCGGTGATCTCCAGCATCGCGAGGGAGTCGTAGCCCAGGCTGCTGAAAGGGGTGTCGAGGATGTCACCGCCGAGGTCCACCGACTCGTCGACGCCCACGCTTTCCTGGAGCATCGATCTGAGTTCGTCGAGAGTGAATGCGCTCACGGTCGTTCCTCCGCTCCTTCGTGATGGTGTGGCTGCACTGCCCCGCACGTCATCCGGTCCGCCGCACGACGGCCACGGCGTTGAACCCGCCGTAACCCCGGGCGACGACCATGGCGGTGCGCAGAGGCAGTTCGCGCGGTTGGTCGAGGACCAGGTCCAGGTGGTGGTGGGCGGCCGGGCCGGTGACGTGCACGGTGGGCGGGACGACCTGGTCGCGCAGGGCCAGCAGGGCGCCCGCGGTGTCGAGGGCGCCGGCCCCGGCGTACAGCCGGCCGGTCATGGTCTTGGGAACGGTCACCGGGACCCCGTGGGGGCCGAAGACCGCGGCGAGCGCCTGCGACTCCTGGCGGTCGCGCTCCGGGCTGCCGTGCCCGTCGGCGAAGACGACGTCGACGTCCTCCGGCCGCAGTCGCGCGTCGGTCAGGGCCTCGCGCATGCAGCGGGCGAGCGACGGGGGCCGCTCCGATCCGGGACGGGGGTCGAACGTCGCTGCGTAGCCGACGAGTTCGCCGTAGGGTTCGGTGTTCAGCTCACGCGCGGCGCGGGCGCTCGCCAGCAGCAGGATCGCGCCGCCCTCGCCGGGGACGAAGCCGGATGCGCTGGTGTCGAACGGCAGGTAGGCGCCGGCCGGGTCGGTGACCGGGGAGAGCTGTCCGGTGGGCAGCTGGGAGACGAAGCCGGCCGGGGAGAGCGAGGAGTCCGTGCCGCCGGTGACGACGAGGCGGGCGCCGTCGCGCACCACGCGGCGTGCCTGCCCCAGCGCGTCCAGTCCGCCCGCCTGTTCGCTGACGATGACCCCGCACGGTCCGCGCATCCCGTGCCCGATGGAGATCTGGCCGGTGGTAGCGGCGTAGAACCAGGCGATGGACATGTACGGGCTCACGTCCCGCGGGCCGCCACGCCAGAGCTTCTGCAACTCGCGCTGGCCGAACTCGGCTCCGCCGGTGGCGTTGGCGGTGATCACGCCCAGCTCGTACTCCGGCAGCCGGGACGGGTCGACAGCTGCGTCGTCCAGCGCCATCCGGGTCGCCGCCAGGGCGAAGTGACTCATGCGGGACGTCTCGACGACGACACGGGGCGAGACGTACTCCGTCGGATCGAAGTCCCTTATCTCACCCGCGAGTCGAGAGGGATACTCGCGGGCGTCGAAGGTGCCGACCGTGTCGATGGCACTCTTGCCCGCCAGCGTGGCCGCCCACCATTCCTCCGTGCCCTGCCCGTTGGGGGCCGTCACGCCTATGCCGACGAACACCGCGGCTGTGCCGCTCATGCGACGGCCCTGCCGGGGCCGGCCAGCACGATGGCGCTCTGAAAACCGCCGAACCCGCTGCCGACCGACAGCGCGACCGAGACCTTCTGCTCGCGTGCCGTCAACGGCACGTAGTCCAGGTCGCATTCGGGATCGCGTTCCCGCAGATTGGCCGTAGGCGGGACGGCGCCCCGCTCGATCGCCAGCGCACAGGCCGCGACCTCGATGGAACCGATGGCCCCCAGAGAGTGCCCGACCACCGACTTGATGGAACTCATCGGCACCTCGAAGGCCCGGTTGCCCAGGCTCTTCTTGACCGCCGCCGTCTCGTGACGGTCGTTCTGCCTGGTGCCGGAGCCGTGCGCGTTGACGTAGTCGATGTCCCGCGGGTCCACCCTGGCCTGGTTCATCGCGGCACCGATGGCCTCGGCCATCTCCCGGCCGTCCGGGCGCAGTCCGGTCATGTGGTAGCCGTTGGCACGGGTGGCGTAGCCGAGGATGCGCCCGTAGACCCGTGCGCCGCGGCGCCGGGCGTGCTCGGCGTTCTCCAGCACGAACATGGCGGCTCCCTCTCCGAGGACGAGCCCCCGGCGGGTGCGGTCGAAGGGCCGGCATGCCTGCTCGGGTTCGTCGTTGTACGTGGACGTGGCCTTGATCGCGTCGAAGCAGGCCATGGTGATGGGTGAGATCGGCGCGTCGGCGGAGCCCGCGACCACCGCGTCGGCGCTGCCCTCCGCCAGCAGCCCGGCCGCGTGACCGAGGGCGTCGATGCCCGAGGTGCAGCCGGAGGAGACCACCGACGCCGGGCCCTCGGCGCCGGCCCACCAGGCCACCTCGGCCGCGATCGAGCTGGGCACCAGGTAGTTGTACAGCTCGGGTACGGCGTAGGTGTGGTCCACGATCCACTGCCGCCCGTCGTCGCTGAGGACGCGGTACTCCCGCTCCAGGCCGGTGGTGCACCCCACGGCGTTGCCGACCGTCACGGCGAGGCGCCCCGGATCCAGTGCGCCGGTGTCGAGCCCGCTGTCGGTGACCGCCTCGTCCGTGGCGGCGACGGCGAACTGGGCGGCCCGGTCCATGCGCCGGGTGTGCTGAGGGGTCAGCCCATGGGCCTCGGGGTGGAAGTCGACCTCGGCGGCCACCTGGCAGCGGTAGCCCGTCGGGTCGAAGTGGGTGACCCGGCGGGTGGCCGCGCGTCCCGAGATGATCCGCTGCCAGAACGCGTCGCGCCCCACCCCGCCGGGGGCCAGCACGCCGATGCCGGTGATGGCCACGTCCATGCTCCTCATGCGCCCGCCCCGCCGGCCGGGGGGCCGCCGACCTGGAGCGGGGGCGCCTGCTCGGCACCGGGCAGGAACTCGATGTCGACATGCCCCAGCTCCGGCCGAGGCGCCAGCGGCCCCAGGTGGAAGACGGCCTGTGCCTGCACGGGGCCGGTGTTCACCAGCCGGTGCCGCAGCCCGATCCGGACCAGTGCCGAGTCGCCCGGTTCCAGGGTCAGCGTGGTGCCGTCGATGGTGATCTCGACGGTCCCGCGGACCAGATGCACGAACTCCTCGGAGTAGGGGTGGTAGTGCTCGCACACGTACTCCCCGGGCTCCAGCGTGACGGTCCCCATGAAGCCCGAGGTGGCGCCGACCGTCCGGGGACTCAGCAGGACCCGGACGTCCCCGCCCCTGCGCCGGTTGGGTGTGACGTCGGCGCGGGCCACCTTTGTCGCGTCGGAACTCATCGCTTCTTCTCCCACGTGTAGAAGGCCGAGGCCATGGCGTCCTTCGGCTCGCTCCACGCGGGGTCGTACGGCGTGATGTGCCGGGCGAGCTTGACGTGGATGTCCTCGTACAGCGGGTGGCTGCGCGCCCGGTAGAGGTTGGGGGTGATCTCCTGGTCTGCCTCCACGAGATGGAAGTACAGGTCGTGGAAACGCCACAGCGTGCGCCGGGAGACCCCGATCAGATCGGGCAGCTCCGAGGCGTCGGATTCGGCGAATATCTGCGCGACCGAAGCGGCCTGCGACGGTTCCATCCGGGCGACGATCAGGTTCTGGTGCAAGGGTTCCTCCCCATGCGGCGCGGTCCGAGGTGGCTACGGCGAGCCAGCCTGGGCGGTTCCGCTGGACAGGTGCTGACAGGTCGCTGGCGGGAGCACGGCGGCACCCGTCCACCGGGCTGCGACTGGCTCGACAGCGGCTCGCCCCACCTTCGGACCGGCGCCCGGCCGCGAGCGCCTGACCGTCGTCCCCGGGAGGGCCCCGCATGGTGACCACTGGCGCATTCCGGCCGCGGCCCGTGGCCTTGCTGTTCGCGGGCCAGGGCGCCCAGCACCCCGGTATGGGGCTGCACCTGTACGGCGTGGAGCCGCATTTCACCGACGCCATGGACGAGGTGTTCGCCCTGCTGGGCCCGGGCGGACCGGACCTGCGGGACGGCTGGCTCGCCCGACGCACGGACGGCTTCGACGACGCCGGACGGGCGCAGCCGCTGCTCTTCGCCCTCGGGTACGCGCTGGCCCGTCTGCTCCTCGGACGGGGCGTGCGGCCGGCGGCGCTGCTGGGCCACAGCGTCGGGGAGGCCGTCGCGGCCGTCGTGGCGGATGTGGTGTCCCTGCCGGATGCGATGCGGCTCCTGGTGGCGCGGACCGCTGCGGCACGGACGACGCCGCCCGGTGGCATGCTGGCCGTGGCCGCGTCACCCGGCACGCTGGCCGGCCTCCTGCCGGAGGGCGTGGCCGTGGCCGCGGTCAACGGCCCTAACCAGATCCTGCTCGCCGGAGCCCGTGAGCCGCTCGCCGAGGCGGAGAGCCGGCTGCGGGCCCGGGGGGTGCCCTGCCGCCCGGCCCGAGCCCGGCAGGGGTTCCACAGTCCCCTGATGGAGCCCGCGGTCGCGGCGACGCTCCCGGAGTACGAGCGGACCCGCTGGCGTGCCCCCGCCGTCCGGCTGTACTCGGCGGCCACGGGGGGCCCACTCACCGCCGGGGAGGCGACCGATCCACGTTTCTGGGGCCGGCAGCTGGCCGCACCCGTCCTGTTCGGACCGGCGCTGCACCGGATGCTCACCGACGACGACTTCCTCCTGGTGGACGCCGGTCCCGGTCAGAGCCTGCTGAGTCTGGCCCGCCGGCACCCGGCGGTCGCCTCGGGTCGCAGCCGCGCCGTGTCCCTGCTGCCCGCGGCGCACGCCACGCCCGGCCCCGCGGGGCGGGCGCTCGCGGACGCCGTCGAGCGCATCCGGGCGGAGGGACACACTCCGCCTGTCCAGTGATCGTCCATCGCCGGCCACCAGACTCGTGACGTGACCGGCCCTGCCGTGGCGTGGTCCCGGCAGGGTCCACCAGTGAGCCTGTCGTGCCGGGCCCGACCGACGTGGAAGTGAGACGTATGACGACGAGCCCCCCAAACCCGACCGCGTGCCCGTACCCGTTCAAGCGGCCGTCCGCGCTCGAACAGCCTGCGGAGCTGCGCACCATCCACAAGGACCCGGTCGTCCCGGTGACACTGCCCAGCGGCGACCGGGCCCTGCTGATCACCCGTTACGCGGACATGCGCGCGGTCCTCTCCGACGAACGGGTGAGCCGCGACCTGACCCGGCCGGGGACCGCCCGCATGACGAAGGACAACGTCATGTTCCAGGACCCCGTGATCAGCCCGGACCCGCCGGAGCACACCCGGATGCGGCGCCTGATCACCAAGGCGTTCACGGCCCGGCGGGTCGAGCAGCTGCGGCCCCGCGCCGAGAAGGTGGTCGCGGAACTGCTGGACGCGATGGAGGCCGGCCCCCGGCCCGCCGACCTCAACGAGGCTCTGGCGTTCCCGCTGACCATCCGGATGACCTGCGAACTTCTCGGCGTCCCGCTGGAGGACCAGAACCGGTTCCGCGTCTGGACCGACCACTTCCTGTCCGTGAGCCGCTTCACCGGCGAGGAGATCGGCCGGGCTCGCGGCGAACTGATCGCCTATGTACAGCAGTTGGTGGCGGCCAAGCGGGACGAGCCCGGGGACGACCTGATCAGCGCGATGATCACGGCCCAGGACGATGACGCCTCGGGCCTCACCGAGTACGAGCTCGTCTACTGGACGATGCTGCTGCTGATCGCCGGCTACGAGACCACGGCCGGGCAGCTGGGTTCCAGCCTGGTCGTCATGCTGAGTGACCCGGAGGCACTGGCGCAGCTCCGCGGCCGGCCCGAGCTGCTGCCCTCCGCCGTGGAGGAGCTCCTGCGCCTCCAGGTCATGGGTTCCTCGCTGTCCATGCTGCGGTACGTGAAGGAGGACATCGAGGTGAGCGGGGTCCGGATCCCGGCCGGTTCGAGCATCGTTCCCTCGATCGAGTCGGCCAACATGGACCCGGAGGTCTTCTCCGCTCCCGAGACCTTCGACATCACCCGGCAGGACAACCGGCACGTCACCTTCAGCACGGGCCTGCACTACTGTGCCGGGGCCGCGTTGGCCCGGATGGAGCTCCAGGTGGCGCTCGGCGAGGTGGTGCGGCGCTTCACCGGGCTGCGGCTGGCGGCGCCCGCGGACGAGCTGCCGAAGAACGAGGGCGCTCTGATCCAGAACTTCACCGAGATCCCCGTCCACTGGTGACCACGCGGCCGGGCCGCGCACCCGAGCAGGATGCGCGGCCCGGACCGCCGTGCCGGCGGGTCCCGTGCAAGGACGGGTCTGTCAACGCAGCAGGAGCAGGGCCTTCGACAAGTGCCCCATGACCGTGAAGTGCGGGGCGCCCGGCGGATCGCGCCGAACGCCGGCCCGGTTGCGGACGAATCCCTTGTGGAGTGCCAGTCCGTGCACGGACACGGACGCCCCTGGCGGCAGCAGCAGCCTCACCACGCTCTTCTGCGCCGCCAATTCGATGCGCACCTCGGGATATCGCAGTACGGCGTCGCGGAAGTCCAGCCGGATCAGGGCGTCGTGGCCGTCGACGAACAGAGCGGCCGGCACCTCCCAGCGGCCGTCGAGCCGCGATACCGCCTTCAACGCGTGCACCCGGAGCGGAGCCGGGGCCACCGCGGCCGGCAGATCGGCCACGGCCGCCTCGACCTCGGCCCGCGTGCCGGCGGAGAAGACCGAGGCGAGACGGCGGTCCAGCTCGTCCAGCGGGATCCGGCCCTCCCCCACCGCGTCCTGCACCTGCCGCGCCGCCCGCTCCCGCTCCGCGTCGGACGCCCGCAGCCGCTTCGCTCGGGTGTGGTCCGGCTCCTCGGCCATGGCCGGCAGCCCCCTTTCCCAGGTTCGACTCCGCTTCACCATACGACGGGCAGGGCGACGAGGTTCCGTATGACGCCCGACGTGCAGACCAGTTCCTCCACCGGCCCGGCAAGGCGCAGCCCGGGGAATCTGGCGAGGAGCCGGCTGAAGGCCACCGTCAGTTCCAGCCGGGCCAGTTGTGAGCCGAGGCAGTAGTGCACCCCCAGTCCGAAGGCCAGATGCGGGTTGTGCTCGCGCTCGGGGTCGAAGACGGCCGCGTCGTCGAAGACGGCTTCGTCCCGGTTGGCCGACGTGATCGCGGGCAGGACAGCCTCACCGGCCCGTACGAGGACGCCGCCCAGCTGTACGTCTTCCGTGGCGACCCGGATGGTGCCGCCGTTGACGCCCGCCGTGCTGTACCGCAGGACCTCTTCGACGGCGGGCGGGATCCGTTCCGGGTGACGCGCGAGCCGGTCCGCCAACCCGGGGCGGCTCAGCAGCTGCACCGCTCCGTTGGCCAGGGTGCTGGACGTCGTGTGGTAGCCCGCGATCAGCAGCGTGACGCCGAAGACGACCAGTTCCTGCTCGCTCAGCCGGTCGCCGTCCTCCCGTGCGGCGACCAGCAAATCCAGCAGGTCCTCCTGGGCCGGTCTGCCGCGCTTGGCCTCGATCAGCCCGGCCAGATACCGGGCGAGTCCGGCGCGAGCCACGCGAACCTGGTCGGGGGTGTGGCTGCCGAGGCTGAGCATCACGTCGGCCCAGTGGCAGAACCGGTCACGGTCGTCGTACGGCACGCCGAGCAACTGGCAGATGACCGCCACGGGCAGGGGCATGGCCAGGCCGCTCACCAGGTCGGCCGGTGGCCCCGTGCGCTCCATCGCGGCCAGAAGGTCGTCGGTGATCCGCTCGGCGAAGGGCCGCAGCCGCTCGATCGGCTTCTTGCCGAAGGCGCGGGCGACCAGCTTGTGCAGCCGCGTGTGCTCGGGCGGGTCCATCGACAGTATGGTCGACGGGTCGGGAAGCAGGGGCCGCATGCGGGGTGCGTCGGGGCGGGCCGCGGCCGCCCGGCTGAAGCGCGCGTCCGTCAGCACCGTACGCACGTCGCCGTACCGGGTGACCAGCCATCCGCTGTCGCCGGTGGCGAACCGCACCCGGGCGACCGGGCAGCCGGCCCTGAGTTCCGCGTATTCCTCGGCGATCTCCACCGGCCCCGGGCTGGGGAACGGGAAGCGCCTCGCCTCCGGCTGGTTCATCGCCTCTCCCTCACCAACTGGGCCACGCCCTGGGTCTGAGCGGCCGGACGGTGCGCGGCGTGCCCGTCCTGGACCGGCGGCTCGGAGCCGAAAGCAGGGCTGCGGTCCGCTTCGAGGGGCTGCAAGCCGCTTCGGCCCAGCTCCGCGCCGGAGAGTTCGAAGGTCCTGCACAGGTCGCCCTCGGGCGACCCGAGGGCCTTCAGCCGGCTCTGCGGATCGGCGAGCCAGGCGGCGAGATCCCGCAGCCGCCACCGCGGCTGCTGACGAAACTGGTGCGCCGCGGCGCTTATGGCGGCCGGCAGACAGCCGCACATCCTGACCACCTGTTCGGCGTGCTCCCGGTCGTTGACCACGTGCTCCGGCAGGATCAGCGACGCCAGCAGCTGGACCCCTTCGTTGACCGACAGCGGGGCCAGGTCGAACGCCACCACATCGCCCAGCCCGACGAGGTGCGACCGGCTGGTGAGGATGGTCGCGCACTCCGGGCCGCTGGGCAGGAGGGGCAGCACCTGATCGGCCGACGTGACGTTGTCCAGGATGACCAGCAGCCGGCGGTCGGCGCTCCAGGAACGGAACCGCCTCCTGCCCTCCGCCGGACCTTCCGACGGGCTGAACTCGATCCCGGCCTGCCGCAGCATGCGGGCCATCGCCTCGGCGCACGTCAGGGGGCGCCCTTGCCCGTCCCGGAGGTCCAGGTACAACTGGCCGCCGGTGAACCGGGGACGAAGGCGTTGGGCCACGTGCAGCGCCAGGGCGCTCTTGCCCACTCCCGGCATGCCGTGCAGGGCCACGAGCTGCGGCCGGGAGTCGGCGCGTGGCACGTCCATGAAGGCGGTGCTCAGCAGCGCCTCCAGCTGAGCAGCCGAGAACTGGTGGATGATCACCTGCTGCTTGTCCGCGGGCAGGGCCCGGGGCGGGTACGTCAGCCGCACCCCCGTCCGCTTCCCGTCCGGGAGGTCCAGGCCCGGGTCGGCCCGCAGGATCGCCCGGTTCAGGTGCTCCAGTTCGCTCGACGGGTCGACACCGAGTTCGTCGACGAGCCGGCGCCGCAGGGAGTGGTACACCTCCAGCGCCTCCAGCCGGCGATCCGAGCGGTAGAGGGCCAGCATGAGCTGGGCGGGGAACCCCTCGTGCAGCGGATGACTCGTGGTGAGGGCCTTGAGGTCGGGAATCAGCTCCTGGTGCCTGCCGAGCTGGAGACCTGCCTCCATGCGCATCTCGAAGGCGCGCAGGCGCGCTTCCTCGAAGTGGACGAGACTCGCCTCCAGGAGCGGTCCGGCCGAGATGTCCTCGAGCATGTTGCCGCGCCACAGGGACAGCGCCTCGCCGAGCAGCGTCGACGCCTGGTCCGGCCGGCCGCCTCCCAGCGCCTCCTGTCCCATGCGGAACAGCTGCTCGAACAGGGTGAGGTCCAGTTGTTCGGCCTGGGTCCTCAAGAGGTAGCTCGAGTTGACAGTGAGGAGCAGTTCCCGTTCTCCGACGCGCCGGTGGGGGCACAGTTTCTTCCGCAGCCGGTAGATGTAGGTCTGGAGCGTGGTGGCGGCGCTGACCGGCGGCTCGCCCGACCACAGTTCGTCGATGAGGGATTCGGGCCTGAGCGGACGGTTCGCATGCAGGATCAGTGCGGCCAGTACGTGCCGCAGTTTGGGTGAGGTCGGAGTCACCAACGTCTCTCCGCTGTAGACTTCGAGGCTCCCCAGTATTCCGAATTGCATGCTGTTCCCCCTTTTGTTGAACTGCCACTGTGCTGGGAAGCGCTTTCACGCGTCCCGGGAAAACCACCTCGCACCGACCGCTCCTACCGGACCGCCACCGGGCCCGTCATTCCGTCGAGGAGCAGACTTTTCACCTGCGTACCATGAGGAAGCAGGCCGCGTGTTCGGGGCGAGGCGGATCCGGTAACCGTTCGATGGTGAAGGCGTGTCCGAACAGACGCTGCTCCTCCCCGGGCTCCATAACCGTATGGAGGAGCCGCGAGATCCTCCGCCGGGCCACCAACGGCAGCTCTTTCTTGTCCGCTGAGAAGCACCACAGGAAGAACTGGGTCCCACTGCGGGACATCCGGAACACGGTGCGCGCCATCGCGCTGCGGACGGGGCCCGTGGTGTCATCCAGGGTTCCGTAATCGACGAGCAGATCGAAAGGCCCGTCGACACCGGGGATACGGTCGGCCGAGAGATCGCCGTGGACGAAGCGGCAGTGGTCGGCGACGCCCGCCTCGCGGGCGCGTTCGCGAGCGCGTTCCAGCGCGTACTCGGTGAAGTCGACGCCGACGACGTCGAAGCCGTTCTCGGCCAGGAACACGGCGTTGGCTCCTGTGCCGCACCCCAGGTCAAGGGCTCTGGGGCGCTCCGGGGACCGCGGATCGGCCGTGATTCGCCCCTGAGCCAGGAGTTCACGCAGCTCCGGCCCGACGCCGTGCTCCCATGCGGCGCCTCGCTTGTACAGCAGTGTGTAGAGCCACGGTCTCATCATAAATCCTTTCGATTGTCCGGCACCCGTGGTCCGAAATTCGGCCGATTCCCGCCCCTGGATCAGTGACCAAGTGTGACCGCCAGACCGTTCAGCAGCAGAACGACGAAGGCGGAGATCGTTCTGATCCCGTGCCAGCGCCGCCATAAGGGCCGAGGATCGTGCCAGTCGGCCGGCACCGTGTCGTCGGCGACCTGCCGGACCAGTTTGTTCAATGGCACGTTGCAGAGGTGCGAAACCGCCTCCACCACCAGAATGCCGACAATGGATACGAGCAACAGGGCCCGGGCCGTCCAGGAATCCGTCAGCAGCACCAGCACGATGTCCGCCAGGAGGGTCGCGTTGACCAGCAGCGGCATCGTCGGGTGATACCCCTTTCCCAGCAGGTGGTGCGTCTGTACGTACCTGTCCGGCGGCATGGCGCTGAGTGCGGGAAGCACGCTGACGGCCACCGCGAAGAACACGCCGGCCACCAGGCCGCTGCCGAATATGACGGTGACACTGACGAGTTGGACCACTCCGACGTCCCTTCTCCTACGCGCTCCTCTTTCCGTCCGCGCAGACAGCGGTCCGGTGATGCCGCGATGTGCTCGATCGTCCGTACGGACACTCGCAGCTCACTGGACACAGTCGCGGCGGCCCCGCCGTACGGTCCCGGGTGTGCCTTCGGTCGGGCGGCGCGTCGCCGGACCGTCCAGCGATGCGCCAGCGACGCCGGGCAGCATCGTCGGCAAAGTGAGCGGAGCGCTCGGTCGCCTGCCGGCTGCCGGGTCGCTCACACGCAGACGAGGTGACATGGGATGGTGACGTACGCGTCGGCTCTGGTGACCGGAGCCTCCAGCGGTATCGGTCAGAGCCTGGCCCGGCGGCTCGCGGTACAGGGGACCGATGTCGTGGTGGTGGCCCGCCGCGCCGGGCGCCTTGAGGAGCTGGCCGAGGAACTGCGCAGCCGCCACGGGGTGTCCGTCGAGGTGCTGCCGGCGGATCTGACGGTGCCGGAGGAACTGGACACCGTGGCAAAGCGCCTGGCCGTCGCCGAGCGGCCGATCGATCTGCTGGTCAACAACGCCGGGGCGGGCTCCCGTCCACCGCACCCCCTCGTCGACCAGCCGCTGGATCACGAGTTGGGGAAGGTGGAACTGAACGTCGTGGCTCCGCTGCGGCTGACGCACGCGGCACTGTCCGCGTTCCTGCCGCGTCGGCACGGCGGCATTCTCAACGTCTCGTCGATAGCGGGCTTCCTGCCCCAGCCCCAGGGCGCGACCTACGCCGCGTCCAAGGCGTTCATGACGTCCATGACCGAGACCGTGTACTGCGAGGCACGCCGCTCGGGTGTCCACGTCACCGTGGTCTGCCCCGGTTTCGTCCGGCGCGGTGAGGGCGGCGCGGACGGCGGCACCCGGAGTTTCCGCCTTCCGGAGTCGTTCTGGCTGGACCGGGACGACGTGGCCCGCGAGGCGATCGAGGCGGTGCAGACCGGCCGGCCGATCTGCATTCCCGGGCGTCCCTACCGGGCCGCCATCGCCCTGAGCCGGGTACTCCCCCGCGCGGTCTCCCGCCGTGCCTTCGAGCGCCTGTGGGCACGCTGAGCCGAGCCGGCCCTCGCTCGGAGCGGCCAGGCCGCCGGGCCCGGCCACCCCGGTCGTGCCGGGCCTGCCGCTAGCCCCAATTACGGGCGCGTGGCGGGAGGATGAAGGACAGCAGGAAGACCAGGACCATGGCTCCCACCGTGCACCACAGGGTGCGCTGGAGCGCGAGGGTGAAGTTCTGGCCGTTGGCCCTGGAGCCGGCATGCTCCAGCGCGACCGCCACCTTCTTGTCCGCCAGGGCCGGCGGGGCGTCGGACCCCTTGCCGTCGCCGGCCGCGGTGGCGCGGCAACTCTCGGGCGTCGCCGCCTGGTCCGTGGCGGCCATCCTGTCGTGGTAGCACGTCTTGAACGCGCGGATCACCTGGTCCTGGGCCTCGGCCGGCAGGTGTGCGGCGGACATCTCCGCCCTCAGCTCGGGAGCGACCCGGTCCACCATGCCGGAGGACTGGGTCCCCAGCAGCGAGAAGAAGACGACACCGAGGATCGCGATCCCCGCCGACGCACCGACCTGGGTGATGGCGTTGACCAGGCCGGAAGCCGACCCGATCTCCCGTGGTTCCACGGCCGCGAGGACGATACCGAACAGCGACGAGACCACGGCACCCATTCCCAGACCCGCGACGAGCAGGCTGGGCATCAACTGCCAGGACGTGGCGTGCAGGCCCTGGTGATGCAGGGTCAGGATGACTCCGGTGAAGGCCGCGGCCATGACCAGCGCGCCGAGGCTGAGGAGCTTGCGGCCGAGCCTGGGAGCGAGCACCGCCCCGGAGACACCCGACCCCACCGCCATGCCCAGCGACCAGGGCAGCGCGGTGAGTCCCGCGTGCATGATCTCGAAGCCACGCCCGATCTGGAGGTACAGCATGAAGACGAAGAAGAACCCGATCAGCGCGGCGAAGAACAGGAACGCGATGACCAGGCCGCCGTTGAAGGGAACCTTGCGGAACAGGCTCATCTCGACCAGCGGGGAGCGCTGGGCGCGGCCCTTGCGGATCTGGACGACGGCGAACAGGGCGAAGACGGGAACCGACGCGGCCATGGACAGGTAGGTCCACAGCGGCCACCCGAGGTCCCGGCCCTTGAGCAGGGGGAACATCACGAGCAGCATCGCCGTGGTGACCAGCAGGCTGCCCACCACGTCCACCCGCTGCGCGTGCTCCGACCTGGTGTTCCGCACGAACAGGGCCGCACCGACGAGAGCGATGGCGCCGACCGGGATGTTCACCAGGAAGATCGACCGCCACTCCAGGCCGAATACGTCGGCCTTGATCAGCAGTGCGCCCAGCATGGGGCCGCTGACCACGGCGAGACCGGAGACCCCGCCGAACATACCGGCGACCATGGCCCCTTCCTTGGGCGGGAACGTCGCCATGAGCGTGGACAGCACCTGGGGCACCATGAGCGCGGCGGCAGCGCCCTGGAGCAGCCGGGCGACGATCAGCATCGCCGGATCCTGCGCCGCGCCGCAGAGCGCCGAGAACACGACGAAGCCGGCTACGCCGAGCACGAACAGGTTCTTGCGGCCGAAGATGTCCCCCAGCCGGCTGCCGGTGATCAGTACCAGCGCGAACGCGAGCGCATAGCCCGAAGCCACCCACTGCGCATCGGAGTTGCTGACACCGAGGTCCCGCTGGAGCGACGGGATGGCCACATTGACGATGGTCCCGTCCAGCAGGTCCATGAAGCTCGCCAGCAGCAGGGCGACGAGCGCCCACCAACGCCGCGTGCTCCGGGCCTGCCCGTCGTTCGGTTCGGCGGACACCCCTGACTCAGCTGTAGTCACATCGGTCTCCTTGCTCGTTCATCCCCTGACCGGGGAAGATACGTAATAGACACGTAAGGAAAGGGTGGGAGCACGATGGCCGCCCAGATCGCCTACGCATGCAGCTGCCCATCTTCGGGTAATTTGACCGCCCCGCGGGCATTGAAAACCACCCTGCTAGAGTGTATTTTGCTTTGCGAGCTAAGATATTAGGAGGGCTTGAGTAAGCATGTCAACCGATCTGCCATCCAGGGACGAACTCGTCGGGGCGCTCTCCTGGAAGATGCGCCGGCTCAGCGCCGAAACGGTGCTGTTCCACCAGCGGATCGCCGACCGCCTCGGCATCAACGCGACCGACCTGAAGTGCCTCGACCTCGCCGCCGGCCCCGAACCGCTCACCGCCGGCCGGCTGGCCGAGGTCTCCGGGCTCACTTCCGGCTCGATCACCGGTGTGGTCAACCGCCTGGAAAGGGCGGGGCTCGTGCGCCGGGAACAGGACCCGAACGACCGCCGCAAAGTGATCATCACCGTCAGCCCGGACGTGCCGTCCCGCGTCGCCGGACTCTTCGGATCGATCACGACCTCGATGCTCGATCTCTGCGCGCGCTACGAGGACCACGAGATCGCACTGGTCCTGGACTTCATCAGCCACGCGACCGAGACCACCCGCGCGGAGGCGATGAAGCTCCGCCAAGGTTTCGAACAACCCACTGCCCGTAACTGACACCGGGTGCCGCAGTACCGGTCACCGGCCGACTCGTCGGGGACACGGGCGCCCCGTGAGCGACGAATCCCCCGGGGCAACACGGACCGCGGACGCCGACCTGTGCGAATCGGAGGACCTTTATGAAGCACATGCAGATCGACCGGCCCCAGCGCATGACCCTGCAAGGAGTGACGGCCGTCCGCTCCTTCGTCGTGCGCGGCCGCCTCCAGGTGATCGGCACGAACGACGACTTCGTGACACTGGAGGTCGCGGAACTCGACCGGCATCCGTTACGCCTCCAGATCGACGACGGACTGCTCTTCCTCGGCCACCAGGGCACCGGCTGGCGGCAGCTCGTCAAGGGCCGACTGAGCCGGCGCCACGCGCAGCACGTCGTCATGTCGCTCGCCGTACCGCGTCACTGCAAGCTCGACCTGTGGTCGGTCCAGGCCGAGGTCGCTGTGCTCGACAGCGCCACCGATGTCCATGTGCACAACGGTGGCGGCGGAACCACCCTGAACCTGTTGTCGGGCCAGGTCGACGTGGAGACGTCCTCCGGCCATGTGGACGCCATCGATCTGAGCGGCGACGTGGACATCAGATCGGTGTCGGGAGCGGTCGCGTTGTCCGCCGTGCCCCGTCCGACACGCAACCTGAAGGTGTCCAGTGTCTCGGGCGATCTGAGCATCCGGCTACCGGAGGACGCCGACGTCAGGGTCACTCTGGAATCCATGAACGGACGGGTCTCCAGCCAGTTCAGCAGTGTCAGCCCGGTTAAGATGCCCATGCAGCACAGAGCCCGGGGGGATCTCGGCCGCGGCAGCGCGTCGGTGTGGGCCAACAGCGTCTCCGGCCGGATCGCACTGCTCAAGGGCGGCTTCGAGGAAGGCGGCATCGCGGACTAGGAGTGGTGGAGCGGATGAGTGACAGCCGCCGGTTCGCCTACGGTGAGGTCCGTTTCCACCTGCTGGACGAGCTGGCCCGGCGCCCGCGGCACGGTTATGAACTGCTCACCACGCTGAGCGAGAAGTTCGGTGGTGCCTACCGGCCTTCTCCCGGCACCGTGTATCCGAGGCTGCGCCGGCTCGAGGCGGAGGGACTCGTCCGTCACGAGCTGGTCCGGGGCCGGAAGGTTTACCACCTCACCGACGCGGGCCGACAGGAGCTGGAGCAGGCCGGCAACGACTCCGGTCCCCGCCCCGAGGCGAGCGATCACGACACCGAAGAGGCGTCGGCGACAGCCGCGGGCGGCCTCAGCGAGTCCATCCGGAGAGACGTCGAGGCGATCGTGCGGGACTTCCGTGAGCAGTTCCAGGTGGCGACGGGTCGTCCCACCGACACCTCCGACGATCAGAACTGGTTCACCTGGGCCGGCTGGGCCTCCCCCGGCGCACAGCCGACCGGCCGGGAACGTCTGCGGCAGCGGCTGGGCGAGGTCACCGCGGCGGCCCAGGACCTGCTCGCGGAGGAATCCGTGCCGGATGACTCCCTGCGGCAGGCAGCACGTCTGCTCGCCGAGACGGCCGACGCGCTGCGCGCCCTCCCGCCCCGGGACTGACCGGGCCGGGCCCATCGTCCGGATCAGGAGCCCGAGAAGGTACCTCCGCGACCCGGCACCCGGCACCCGGCCGGTCTCGAGGCGGTCCGACGAGGAGGACACACCTGGCCTGCGATGGGTCGGTCCCCGCATCGGACCGGTGCGGCGGCCCCAGGTCCGGCCCTCTCACCGGGGAGACAAGGGCTACAGCTCGGAACTTCAGGTAGGCGGTGGTCGGCCAGGGGGACGGCCCAGTCCCGTGCTGCGGCAACAACTGCGGGTGCGTACGGCGTCGTTGCCCTGGACCGGCTGCTAACGCCACGATCCCGGCCGAGCCCAAGGGAAGTGCATCCCCGCCGGAGCCGACCACATCGATGACACGGCTGAGCCGCTCACCTCATGGCTATGGGCGCGGGACTGGTTCCCTGTCCTGCCTGCCGGTCACTCCCGGGCGTCGCCGCCACGGCGGTCCTGGCCCCTAGGTCGTGTCGCCCGCCCTCCCGCCGTTCGCCCGGAGGGCGGGCTCTGCGGCGTCAGGTGCGTGCTCCCGGCGTGCCGGGTCCTGACTCTCGTACTGGACGTACTCGGGTCG